>DATCWN010000024.1:0-31811 GCA_036566285.1 Hanamia sp. | reverse complement strand
GTCAAAATCTTTCTGAAACCAACCGGCGTGCGCTGATGGCTGTGTATCCGCGCGATGGCCGTGAGGCGAGCAATTATTATTTGAAACAAAATGCACAGAAATATTATTCTGCAGGCCAGCTTCCTCCACAAAATATTTTCAATCCTCTTGCCTGGGCCGAGTTTATAAAATCGTGGAAGCGCGGTGATTTTAAAAGTAAATAAATTCTACCTGGCTCACAATCAGCAACTTTTTTTAAAGGACAAATTCTTGATCTCTCACAAAATTTCATTAGGAATTTAGGTGCATTTTTTTCTTTTACATTTGCATCAACTATTTAAAAATAAATTTGCGGGATGATAAAAAATGTTGCTGTAATTGGCGCGGGCACTATGGGAAACGGAATTGCTCACCTGTTTGCACAGAATGGCTTTTCTGTAAGTCTTATTGATGTGTCGGAAACCCGGTTGCAAAATGCGATTACAATCATTAAAAAAAATCTCGATCGGCAAATAGTTAAAAATATTATTTCAGAGGAAATAAAAAATAAAACGATTGAAAATATTTCGACGTTTAGTTCTCTAAAGGAAGGAACACAACAATGCGATTTAATAGTGGAGGCCGCTACAGAAGACATGAATCTGAAATTAAAAATCTTTAAAGGGATTGATGAATACGCTCCTGCTGATTGTATTCTTGCCACTAACACTTCTTCTATTTCGATTACAAAAATTGCTTCCGTTACCAAAAGGCCGGCGCAGGTTATTGGAATGCACTTTATGAATCCGGTGCCTGTAATGAAATTGGTGGAAATTATAAATGGCTACAGCACTGATAAAAAAGTTACTTCAATCATCATTGAGCTTTCTAAGCAATTAGGAAAAATTCCTTGTGAAGTAAATGATTATCCGGGTTTTATTGCCAACAGAATTTTAATGCCAATGATTAATGAAGCTATTTATAGTTTGTACGAAGGCGTTGCCGGCGTAGAAGAGATTGACAACATTATGAAGCTCGGAATGGCGCATCCCATGGGGCCTTTGCAGTTAGCCGATTTTATAGGGCTTGATGTTTGTTTATCTATTTTAAAAGTTTTGCAGGATGGTTTTGGCAATTCGAAATATGCGCCATGCCCTTTACTTATCAATATGGTAAACGCCAATAATCTTGGAATCAAAACCGGGGAAGGTTTTTATAAATATACTTCCGGAAGTAAAGAGTTGGTGGTTAGTGAAAGATTTAAATTGTAATTTTTACTTCCTTATTTCTCATTTCTTATTCTTTATTCCATATTTCCTATCTCCCTTTCCGCATCTCTGAGTTTCTTTCCAATCTGCCCGGTGAGCGTGTGCCAGAACATTACAAAATCGCTGCCCAAACTGTATAATGGATAAACGAAAGTGGCAGGTTTATTTTTTTCGAAAAAGAAATGCCCGAACCATGCAAAACCATAACCTGCAAGAGGTATTGCTACAAACCAAAACCATTTTCCGGTAATGATACCGAGAATAAGACAAATAAAAATGAGCAGGGTGCCAATGAAATGTAATGCTCTGCTTGTTGGGTTTCTATGCTCTGTTAAATAGTAAGGATAAAAACTCCGAAAGGTTTGGTATTTTTTTTCCATGATTAAATTTAAAAATTTAAATCAAATGCAATTCAATATTTTTAATATTTTTTAGAGCAGATACCACTTCATTGACTTGATTCCTGGGGATGCCGGTTTTAATTTTACAGAACAACTGCATTTCATTTTTATATACCGTGCAATTAAATTGTTTTATGATGCGCATTACCTCATTCATTTCGGTATAATTAAAATGCAATTCATAATTAACCTCAACAGCTTTTTGAATAATTGGCGTACACTGCAAAACCAGTGAGGCCGCGGTTTTATAGGCGTTGATAAGTCCTGGCACACCTAACAGCGTTCCTCCAAAATACCGCACTACAATAACTAAAATATCGGTAAGATTTTTGGAATCTATTTGCCCTAAAATGGGTTTCCCCGCTGTTCCGGAAGGTTCACCATCATCACTCACTCTGAAATTATTTCCATCAATTCCAATCCGGTAAGCGAAACAATGATGCACGGCTTTGGGATGCTCTTTTTTCAGTAATTGCAAATGAGTTTTAAAATCATTTACATCTTTTAAAGGGAAAGAATAGGCTAAAAATTTACTTCCGCGATCTTTAAATTCTGCTACTGCATTTGTTTCAATGGTAAAATAATAATCCATAAAGAATTTAGTTTAAGATTGAATGCGAAAAGAGAATTTGGTAATTCCTTATATTCAATTCTTTTAAAAAATTTTTGTATTTAAAGATGAGCGCAAATATAACCGCTATCTGTTTTCAAAATTTAAAAAGACATTTGTTCCACTTAACTTTGAAACCTTCTATTTATAATTATGAGAAACCTTTAAATTTTATAAAACAAAATGTCTTTTGAAAATACATTGGAATTTGCTCAGCAACTTGATAAGGCAGATACGTTAAAAAGATTTCGCGATAGATTTTATATTCCTATCCTTCATGGCAAGGACAGTATTTATTTTAAAGGAAATTCTTTGGGACTTCAACCGAAAGCTGCTCAGGACGCCGTTTTGAACGAAATGGAAGATTGGGCTAATTATGGCGGTGAAGGTCATTTGCATGCGAGGACACCCTGGATAAACTACCATGATTTATTTCCAAAAAAATTGCAGCCGGTTTTAGGTGCGCTTCCGGAAGAAATTGTAGTAATGAACAATCTAACTGTTAACCTGCATTTGCTGCTTTCAACATTTTATCGGCCGACAGAAAAAAGGTTTAAAATTTTATGTGAAGAAAAAGCATTTCCCTCTGATGTCTATGCCCTTGCATCGCATTTAAAGTTGGCAGGTTACAGTGAAGAAAATACTTTGGTCGAAGTAAAAGCGAGAGAAGGAGAATTTACTATCAGGGAGGAAGATATTCTTTCCGCGATAAAAGATTGTGGTGATGAACTGGCTTTGGTATTTATTGGCGGAGTAAATTATTATTCCGGGCAGGTGTTTGATATGAAATCCATAACTGCGGCTGCACATGAAGTAGGCGCCAGGTGCGGCTTTGATTTGGCACATGCCGTGGGAAATATTGAATTG
The DNA here is from genome assembly GCA_036566285.1 of Hanamia sp. GTDB lineage: Bacteria > Bacteroidota > Bacteroidia > Chitinophagales > Chitinophagaceae > Ginsengibacter. The sequence goes on along the minus strand of DATCWN010000024.1, from coordinate 28,707 downwards.
CAGCTACATGATTGGAATGTTGATTTTGCCTGCTGGTGTTCTTATAAATATTTAAATTCAGGCCCGGGTGGCGTGGGCGGTGCGTTTATACATCAACGTTATGTTACTGATAAATCATTGCCTCGGTTGGCCGGTTGGTGGGGAAGCAATAAAGAAACGCGCTTTAAAATGGAGAAAAATTTTGACGCCATTCCTACAGCTGAAGGATGGATTGTGAGTACTGCTCCCGTGCTGAATATGGCTGCGCACAAAGCCGCGTTGGACATTGTGGAAAAGGCTGGGTTTAAAAACATTGTTGCTAAAGGAAAACAATTAAGTGCTTTTTTATTTTTTATTTTAGATGACATCCATCAGCATTCTTCTAAAAAAATAATCCAGGTAATTACGCCCGAATCTGAGAAGGAACATGGCTGCCAGGTTTCCATTCTCATGCTTGAAAATCCAAAACATTTTTTTGACATACTAAGGAAAAATAGTGTGATGGCGGATTTGCTTGAACCTAATGTAATCAGGGTGGCTCCGGTACCTTTGTATAATACCTTTGAAGACGTATATACTTTTGGGCAAATCCTGCGAAAAAATATTAATTAGACTTTGCGAAAGGCTTACAATTATTGTAAGTAGCAGATTAAGAACAGACACTGAAAATTTTTAAGAAAAATGTATAAGTTTCCATATTTCACAGAACCAGATGAAGGAAAGGTTTTTGATTTTATGCAAAAAAATTCATTTGCCATTATCACAGGTATTTTAAACAACGTGCCTGTGGCAACTCATGTTCCTCTTGAAATAAAAAAGATAGACGGCAAATTAGTTTTTACAGGACACATCATGAAAGGCACTGATCATTATAAAGCATTTTCTGAAAATGAAAAGGTGCTTGTTATCTTTAGCGGGCCACAATGTTACGTAAGCGCAAGCTGGTATGTAACCAAAAATGTGGCTTCTACATGGAATTATATGGATGTGCAGGCCAAAGGAAAAATAAAATTTACAAATGATGAAAGCACTAAAAAAATAATTAAGGATATAACCGATAAATATGAAGATGCGGAAAGCGAAGCGGCATTTAATAAATTGCCAAAAGAGTATGTAGAGCGGCTTTCAAAGGCAATTGTTGGTTTTAATATTGAAGTAGAAAGCCTGGAAAATGTTTTTAAACTGAGCCAGAATCATGATGAACAAACCAGAAAACAAATTATTGAGAATTTAAAAAAATCAAATGATTTCAATTCAAATGAAATTGCTATTGAAATGGAGAAACGATTAAAATAATGTATGAATAGAAAATTTTTAGTACAACAAATTAAAGAGAAGCAATCCTACTTATGCGTGGGGCTTGATACCAATATCGAAAAAATTCCACCACATCTTCAATCACATCCTGATGCGGTTTTTGAATTTAACAAACAGATCATTGATGCTACAAAAGATTTGTGTGTGGCCTATAAAATCAATACTGCTTTTTATGAAGCGCTTGGTCTAAAAGGTTGGGAGGCCTTGGAAAAAACAGTCAATTATATTCCATCAACTCATTTTAAAATTGCAGATGCCAAGCGCGGCGATATTGGCAATACTTCTTATCAATATGCCAAAGCTTTTTTTGAAACAATCCCGTTTGACGCCATTACGGTAGCGCCTTACATGGGCAGCGACAGTGTAAAACCTTTTCTTGAATATGAAAATAAATGGACAATAGTTTTAGGTCTTACCAGCAACGAAGGGAGTAAAAATTTTCAGCAACAACGCCTCCATGGAAAATATTTGTATGAAGAAGTAATCATGAAAACTGCTGAGTGGGGAACAACGGATAACCTAATGTTTGTGATAGGCGCTACAAAAGCCGATGAAATCTTTTCAATAAGAAAAATGATTCCTGAACATTTTTTATTGATTCCCGGTGTTGGTTTCCAGGGTGGCAGCCTTGCAGAAGTTTCAAGATATGGCTTGAATAAAGATTGCGGAATTTTGGTAAATGTTTCCAGGGCAATTATATACGCAGGCAAAAAAGAAAACTTTGCTGAAGAAGCAAGGCAAATTGCTTTGCAATATCAAACGGAAATGAAGGGTTACCTGGCCTCCTAAATACTTCATGAGAGACTTTGGAAAGCCTTAAAGTTTGTGGAGTCTTTAAATGAAAAGGTATCTTTGATAACACGAATTTCGCAACACGAATTGCACGAATTAATTAATTAACGAATTAACCTGTAAATGGCACAAGATCTTTTTCAATCTCCGGATTATTTTAATGTAGATTCACTCTTAACTGAAGAACATAAACTGATAAGAGAAAGTGTAAGAAATTATGTAAAAAAAGAAATTTCACCCATTATAGAAGAATATGCGCAGAAAGCAGAGTTTCCACAGCAGATAATAAAACAGCTTGGTGATTTGGGATGTTTCGGACCAACCATTCCGCAAGAATATGGCGGTGGTGGATTAGATTATATTTCTTACGGATTAATGATGCAGGAGCTGGAACGAGGTGATAGCGGTGTTCGCAGCACTGCAAGTGTTCAAGGGTCTTTGGTGATGTTTCCTATTTATGCTTATGGAAGTGAAGAGCAAAGAAAAAAGTTTCTACCCAAATTAGCGAGTGGTGAATGGCTGGGTTGCTTCGGGCTTACAGAACCAGATCATGGAAGTGATCCAAGTGGAATGCTGAGTAATTATAAGGATGCGGGTGATCATGTTATCTTAAACGGAAGTAAAATGTGGATCAGCAACGCGCCATTTTCGCAAGTGGCAGTTGTATGGGCGAAAGATGAAAAAGGAATGGTGCATGGTTTAATTTTAGAAAGAGGAATGGAAGGATTTTCTACACCAACCACTCATGGCAAATGGAGCCTGCGTGCGAGCGCTACCGGCGAATTGGTTTTTGATAATGTAAAAGTTCCTAAAGAAAATATTTTACCGAATGTAAAAGGATTAAAAGGGCCGTTGAGTTGCCTTACAAAAGCGCGCTACGGAATTGCATGGGGAACGGTTGGCGCGGCAATGGATTGTTATGATACTGCATTGCGTTATTCAAAGGAAAGAATTCAATTTGATAAGCCTATTGGCGGTTTTCAATTGCAGCAAAAAAAGCTGGCGGAAATGATTACAGAAATCACCAAGGCGCAATTGCTTAACTGGCGTTTGGGTGTATTAATGAATGAAGGAAAAGCTACACCTCAGCAGGTAAGTATGGCCAAAAGAAATAGCTGTGAAATTGCTACAAATATTGCACGCGACGCGCGTCAGATGCTTGGTGGAATGGGCATTACCGGCGAATATTCTATCATGCGCCACATGATGAACCTGGAAAGTGTCATCACTTATGAAGGCACTCATGATGTACATCTTTTGATAACAGGAATGGATGTTACCGGGTTGAATGCGTTTAAATAAATTATTCAAATTTTTTGTAAATTGCTTAAATGAAAACGAAGATTTATAAAAATATTGTAGCTGATGACGAAATATGTAGTGGAAGGCCTACTATCGAAGGAACCAGAATAACTGTAAAAACTATAATCGGTCACCTTTTAGAAGGCGATACTGAAGAAATAGTATTGAAGGGTTTCCCTCGCCTTACTAAGAAAGATATAGCTACTATTAAAGAGTATGCAAGCCTGCAATTTGATCCAAAATTTTTTGCAAGAGCATTATTTTAATCAATTTAAATGAAATATCTGATTGATGAGAATTTGCCTGATTGCTTAAATGCCTGGTCGTCTAATGACTTTCTTCACGTAACAAAAATTACTAAGTCCATATCTGACAAAAAGATTTGGGAATATGCATTGGAAAATAATTTGATTATACTGACAAAAGATACTGACTTTCATGAAAGAATATTATATAAAGATCCTCCTCCAAAAGTTATATTATTTAAATTAGGGAATACATCAACACCATATTTGGAAGAATTTTTATCACGCTATTGGGGCGAAATTGAAGAACAAATTGATTCTGTAAAATTGATTATTGTTTTTAAAAATAAAATTGAAGGATTAAAGTAGGTAATGAACTGCCTTAAAAAATAAAAAAATAATAATAAATGTTTAAGCATTGAATCACAACATTTTTTTAATCGGTTTTATGGGAAGCGGTAAATCGTATTGGGGAAAGGTTTGGGCAAAAGAAAACGGATATTCTTTTTATGACCTTGATGCGAAAATAGAGCAAGCTTTTAAAATGACCGTAGAGCAAATTTTTGAAAAACACGGTGAAGAAAAGTTCCGTGAAATAGAAAGATTGTATTTGCGAAAATTTGAGAACAAAAAAAAATATTTACTTGCCAGTGGTGGTGGCACTCCTTGCTTTTTCGATAACATGGAATGGATGCAGCAGCACGGCCTGGTTATTTATTTAAAAGCATCACCACAATATCTCTTAGAGAAAGTGATGGACGAAACTGCAAAAAGACCGTTGTTAAAAAAAGTAAATTCATCGGAATTATTATTTTTCATTCAAAAGAAATTAAAAGAAAGAGAACCTTTTTATAACAAGGCGCATCACATTGCTGAAGTCGAAAAATTGGATAAAAAATCTCTTACGTTGCTAATGAATAAATAAAATAAGATAAAATAAATAAGGCAAATTAAAAAATGATGCATAAAGGGTATTTAAAAACAGCAGCTTTGTTAGGTGCGCTTTCAGTGGGTATGGGTGCTTTTGCAGCACATACTTTAAAAGCAATGGTATCTGAATATGTATTGGGGATTTTTGAAACCTCTGTGCGTTACCAGTTTTATCACGTAATTGCTTTACTCCTCCTTGGAATTTTGTATAAAGAGTTTCCGGGGAAATTATTAAGATGGTCGGGCACATTATTTATTGCCGGTATCATTTTATTTTGTGGCTCCTTATACCTTCTTACTTTTATTAAAGCTGCTGAAATACCCAGTTACAATTGGGTGGGCGCTATTACACCATTGGGCGGATTGTGTTTTATAGCAGGCTGGGTTTGTTTGTTTATGGGAATATTTCAAAAAAAATAATTCCTGACTAATTCAAATAAGTAAACTAAGGGTCATTTAAGTAAACTAAGAACCATTCATTTTGAACCGAGCCATTTTTAAATTGGGATTATTTTCAAATTTCCATTTCTCTATCTTTGCTCACAATGGCAACTACCCAAAAAACTAAAAAAAGAAAAACAGCAAATGCTTCTAAAATGAATCCTGATAAGGTTGAAAAAATAGAGGTAAAAAAATTAATTCATGATGAACGCTCACATAAAATTGCGGGTACCGTTCTTATATTAATTTCGTTTCTTTTATTGGTTGCTTTTACCTCTTACTTATTCACCTGGCAGCAGGATCAATCCAAAGTTTTGCAGGGCGCGAAAATTCTCTTACCAAGCCACGAGCAGGTAATGGCGAATGCGCTAGGCACCGCTGGCGCTTATTTTTCTGATCTTTTTTTCCGTTCAGGTTTTGGAATAGCTTCTTATTTGTTTTGTCTTTTTTTCTTTGTGGTTGGAGTCAATTTATTTGCTCCGAAAAAAATATTTTCCGTAAGCAGAAATATCCGTTATGTTATCGCTGGCCTTTTGGTGATCAGCGTTTGTGCCTCTTTTTTAATGCACACACCTCACGCTCAAAATATAGGTTCCAATCCTGAATTTTTTTGGGGTGGAAAAGTGGGAGATATGATTAATGAATGGCTACAGCAAATGATTGGATATGTTGGTACTGCTGCGCTTTTGTTTGTTGGTTTGTTGAGCTATATTATCTGGCGCTTTAATCCTTCTTTTAATTTTAGCCGGAAAAAAATTATTCCGGAAGATATATTTAAATCTTCGTATGATACAGAGAATCATGAAGAAGATTCACAATACTCAACAGCCGGCATTTTGCCTCTTACTCAAAATCCCCCGAAAGACGATAAAAAATATGATCATGAATTTGGTGTATTTGAGAAAGAGGAAGGAGTGCGGAATCAACTTTTAAAAGAAGAAAAACCAGTTCCCCATAAAACAGCGTCAGGAAATGAGTTGACGCTGGAAGTAAAGAATGCAGATGCTTTGGATGATAAGCCAAAAGAAATAGCACCGGTAACCGCGAAACAGAAAATGCAACAGGATCCCTATGATCCTATTCTTGACCTTAGAAATTATAAATATCCGCAGGTTGATCTTTTGGAAACTTATGGAAGTGAAAGAATCGTGCAGGACGCTTCAGAGCTTGAGGATAATAAAAATCAGATTATCAGTACGCTTAGAAATTATGATATTGAGATCCAGAAAATATTTGCAACCGTGGGGCCTACGGTTACTTTGTATGAGATCATTCCAGCTCCAGGCATTCGCATTTCGCGCATTAAAAACCTGGAAGATGATATTGCGCTAAGCCTTTCTGCGCTTGGCATTCGCATCATCGCACCTATTCCGGGAAAAGGGACTATTGGTATAGAAGTGCCCAATCTTAAGAAGTCTATTGTGAGCATGAAAACATTATTGAGTTCCGATAAGTTTCTCAATAATAATTTTTTATTGCCAATTGCCATAGGTAAAAAGATCAATAATGAAAATTTCATTGTTGACCTGGCTGCCATGCCACATTTATTGATGGCGGGCGCTACCGGCCAGGGAAAATCTGTTGGATTAAATGCGATCCTGGTTTCTCTTTTATATAAGAAACATCCTTCGCAATTGAAGCTCGTTTTGATTGATCCTAAAAAAGTAGAATTAAGTATTTATCAAACCATAGAGAAACATTTCCTTGCAAAACTACCGGGCGAGGAAGATGCGATTATTACGGATACTAAAAAAGTAATTCATACGCTCAATGCATTGTGTACGTTGATGGATATCAGGTATGATCTTTTGAAAGAAGCAGGGACAAGAAATATAAAAGAATACAATCAAAAATTTGTAGCCAGAAAATTGAATCCTGAAAAAGGCCATGAATTTTTACCGTTTATTGTTTTGATCATTGATGAATTTGCTGATCTTATAATGACTGCCGGCAAAGAAGTTGAAATGCCAATCGCACGGTTGGCGCAGCTTGCAAGAGCTGTGGGCATTCATTTGATCATTGCTACGCAACGTCCTTCTGTAAATATTATTACCGGTACTATCAAAGCGAATTTCCCTGCCCGTATTGCTTTTAAAGTAAGTAGTAAAATAGACAGCCGCACTATTTTGGATATCGGAGGCGCCGAACAATTGATAGGAAAAGGAGACATGCTCATTAGTTATAATGGCGAACTTACCAGGCTTCAATGTGCTTTTGTAGATACGCCGGAAGTGGATAAGATCACTGATTTTATTGGTGAGCAGCCTGGATATGCGGAGGCGTTTAAATTGCCGGAATATGTGGATGAAAAGGAATTTGAAAATAAAACCTTTGATGCCAATGACCGCGATCCTCTTTTTGAAGATGCGGCGAAATTAATTGTTACCAGTCAGAGCGGGAGTACTTCTTTGCTGCAACGTCGTATGAAACTCGGTTACAACCGTGCAGGCCGTTTGATGGATCAGTTGGAAGCAGCCGGCATCGTAGGCCCTAACCAGGGAAGCAAAGTGCGGGATGTACTTGTAAAGACGGATGCGGAGCTGCAACAATTTTTTAATTATGGTTAAAAAATTTTCTCTTAAAAAATTCCGGCCAGACTACCTTATTTTGTGATGAATAATAATCATTTGTTCATGCCTGCATTCAGTGAAAGAGAAAATGTTTTGAATACCCATTCTCTGACAGAGGCCGTGTGTGAACAGCGTTTGCAGGCGATGGTATCTGAGGTGTCAGAATTCCTTTGCAGCTTTATTTTTAATAGGAACGTGGAGAATCTAAATCCAAAAGATTCTCTTCTTCCTTATTTTTCCGAAAAAAATATTATTGATAAAGAAGGTAAGATCAATGAAAAAAATCTTGAAAATCATTGCCGCCTTATTGCCTTGATTTTATTAATAGAGCAAACATCAAGGCACTGGATAGAAAAGAATTTTAAAAATAAAGAGCTTTTTTTATCTTCTCTTGATGACGCATTTCAAAAATTGCCGCCCGATTTTAAGACATGCCTGCATAAGTTTTCAGAAATAATTGAAGAAGATTTTTCGGAAAAATACCTCGATGATCTCATTGATATTTTTAATTTTCCATCCGATATTATAGGAATGGTTTACAATAAATTTTCCTATAATTCGCATCAGCAAAGCCATGGACAGCACTTTACATCATCTGAGGAAGGGGATATTCTCAATGCTTTTTGTATCCGGAAAAATACTTTATCAGTTCTTGATCCGAGCTGTGGCTCCGGTGTTTTTTTAACGAGGGCTTTTTATTTTCTCCAATATTTTCATCCGGAAGAGATTGTAATGGAACAAATAAAAGGTATTGATGTCAGTCCTTATTCCACTTATCTCACTTTCATCAACCTTTTTTTTAGAGGAGAATGTGAGAGTGAAAGTGTTGTTGAAATTATTACCAATAATTTTTTAAAATTAAATAATAATGACGTCTTGCCTGTGGATGCATGTGTGGGAAATCCACCTTTCATTCGTCATGAATTGATGGATGATAAAAAGGAATGGATACAATTAATAAAAAAAGAGTACGCCATTTCGTACATAAATGGGCAAAGCGATTTGTATATTTATTTTCTGATTCATGCTGCCTCTTTTCTCAAGGAAGGTGCAAGATTGGGTTGGGTAATTTCTGCTTCCTGGCTGGATGTGCAGTTTGGCGCCGGTTTACAGAGATTTTTATTGGAACATTTTAAAATTATTGCCATTATAGATTACCAGGCAAAGCGAAGTTTTGAAACGGCTTCGGTCAATACCATTTTATTAGTGATTGAAAAATGTAGTCAGGAAAATGAACGAAAGAATCATACGGTAAAATTTGTGCGCCTTTATTGTGAATATGAAAAACTGATAGGGGAAATTCATGCCGAATCAAGGATTGCCGATGCCATTCAATTTGCCGAAAATATTGAAGCCATAAATGAAAATGTTAGTACTGAAAATATGCGGATAACATTGGCACGGCAAATAATGTTAGAAAATGATTCGTCTGTTGATGGAAAATATTCTAATGGTTATTGGGGTGCCAAATATTTTCGCTCGCCGAAGATTTATGATAAAATAATTTTGAATGCAGGCGATCGATTTTTTCCTTTATCCCATTTTGCTGAAGTAAAATATGGAGTGAAAACGGGCGCCAATGATTTCTTTTATTTAATTGATGAAACACGCAATGCGCTTGCTTTTGAGGAAAAGGAATACCGAAATATATTCGGCGCCACCAAAGCTTCTCACCAACAGATTTGGAATACCTGTGGCTGGTTTTTATCAGGGCTAAACTACAAACATTTTATTATTGAAAGAGAATTTGTGCAGCCGGTTTTTAAAACACAAAAAGAAGCGGATAATCTGGAGGTGAAGATCAGCAAACTGAAGTTCTCAGTTTTAAATTGTAAGGTACCAAAGGATGAATTAAAAGATAAAAACAAAAAGGTTTTGGAGTACATCAATTTTGCTGAAAAGGAATTTAGCATTCAAAAAAGACCCAGCGTTTCTGGTAGAAATTTATGGTACGATCTCTCTTCTTCTTTTGCGAAAGGTGATTTTATATTTCCTTCCAAAATAGGAGAGAAGTACCGGCTGATTGACAACCGGAAAGCCAAAGTGGTTTGCGATAAAGTAAATTATGTTATCAAAATTAAAGATGATTTTAAACAACATACTGATGCGCTTTTTCTGATTTTAAACAGTATTTATTTCCGCTATTGTATTGACCTTTTTTCCAGGCAACTTACCGGCAATCAAACGCTGAGCGATGTGGATGTAAATCTTTTGAAAAAAACTAAAATTCCACATCCGGCAATATTTAGGAAAAATAAAACTGATGTTGCTTCAATAATAAAGACATTAAAATCACGAGAGCAATTATCTATATCAAAAGAAATTTTACAAAAAGATAAATTGGAAATGGATGCTGTAATCCTTGGCTGTATTGGCCTGGATGAAAATGACGTAAAGGAACTTTACAATGAAGCAGCTGAATACGTTGAAAAGAGACAATTGAAATCTGATTCGCTGAAGAAATAATTTTATTAAAAATTAATAAAGATGAGCTACTTCTCTTCTTTGGAACTCAGGCTTTTTAACGGACGGTCATGGAATGTATCAAAGGCTTTAATAGATACTGGCGGAGATTTATTTTTGCTCGCGCGGGAGCAGGCGAAATTAAAATGCAAATTCACTATGTCTTTTTCTCAATCAGGAAAGATAAGAAACAGAGAAACGAAATACCAGCGACAATTGATGGGCTGCGTTGCAGAAATATATGCAGAAGAATTTTTCAAAGAATTTTTAGTGGAGAATAAGTTAAATGAAACCTATTTTATACAGCGATACGACAATGTGAGAACCGATGGTTTCAAAAGTGCGGCTAATGAATACGATTTAAAAATGGTGCATTTTGTTTCAGGGAAATCTTACATAATTGAATGCAGGTCGTCAATCGCGCATAACAGGAGTTTTCTAGAAGCGATTGAACAGTTTGATATTATCGGCCCGTATTCATCATCTGCTAAAGGAGAAGAAAAGTATTGCCCTATTTATATCCGCCCCTTGTATGAAGTTATTTTTTCTGAACAACTTCATTACGATCCGGATGATTTTGAAAAACTAATTTGCAGTGGCGGTATCAATTTATACATAGCCGGCGGCTGTTTCAGAAAAGAAATGATAAAAAATGGTTATCAGAAATCAATGAAACAAGAGAATTCAGATTACCGTGTTGTGAAACTAATCAATGCTTTCGATGCAGTTCATTTTAAAAAAGAATTAAGCGAGAGGATTTCTTTATTAAAATAAGTTTGTGCTGCAAAGATCAGGAAGCCATTGCAGCCGCCTCAATTTCATCCATCATGATTCCCGAATGGCTTTCATCATAAATACATTTACCATTATTGATAACCAGTATTTGCGGAGATTGATGAGTCACCTTAAAGTCTGTCGCGATTTTATTGGAAATATTTCTATGTTTTATCAGGTCGAGAAAATAGAAGTCGATGCCTTCAGGTTGATTTTTTTTATCCAGCCGGTTTTTAGCCATACTGCTCACACTGCAACGCGTGCTGTGTTTAAAAATTACCTGTGGCCTCGTTGAGGAATTTGCAATGATTTCTTCTAATTGAAGTTCATCTTGTAAAGGGATCCAGTTCATAATATGTTAGGGAAATGTTAGTGTCAATGAATGATATTTTCTGTCATGGGGCAGCCGGTTCTACTTCTCCGGCTACCGCTGCACGAGCAAAAAGTGAGCGCAATAAAACCGGTGATTGCTAAAGCAAGGAATAATTTTTTCATAAAGATCAAGTATTAAATTTTATTTTGCAAAGTTAAACGATACCATTTTTAGGTATAAGCATATAAACGAATTATTGCTCAATCTATTGTTAAACTTAAAAATAAATTAAAATATTCATGCGGATTCATTTTATTTCAATTGGCGGAAGCGTTATGCACCAATTGGCCATTGCTTTGAAAAATAAAGGATATATAATTACAGGAAGTGATGATGAGATTTTTGAGCCAGCGGCTGCTAACCTGCAATCAGCGGGTATTTTGCCAGACAAAATAGGTTGGTTTCCCGGAAATATTACAGCAGACATTGATGCAATCATTTTAGGGATGCATGCCAAACAAGACAATCCCGAATTGAAAAAAGCGGTAGAGCTTGGATTAAAAATTTATTCTTTCCCAGAGTACATTTATCTTGAAAGCTTGCGCAAAAAAAGAATTGCAATCGGAGGCAGCCACGGCAAGACGAGTACTACCGCTATGGTAATGCATGTACTTAAAAACGCAGAAGTTGATTTTGATTATTTGGTAGGAGCCAGACTGGAAGGCTTTGAACAAAGCGTTAAAGTAACGAATGCACCCATTATCGTTTGTGAAGCCGATGAATACCCGGCAAGCACAATAGAAAAACGACCTAAATTTCATTTCCTCTTCCCCCACATCGCTGTGATTACGGGCATAGCCTGGGATCATATCAATGTTTTTCCAACGTTTGAAATTTACCTGGAGCAGTTTATTATTTTTATTGAAAAAATTGAAAAAAACGGGGTCTTAATTTATAATGAAACTGATGAAATTTTAAAGAAGCTGGTAAAGGAAAACGCGAGAGATGATATTCGTTATGTTCCTTATCAACTGCCTGAATATTTTATTGAAGACGGAATTACGGAAGTTGTAATTGGTGGTCAAAAAACTCCATTAAATATTTTTGGAAATCATAATCTCTTAAATTTGCAGGCGGCATACAATGTTTGCAAAGAACTTAGCATGGATGATGTTACTTTTGCGAAGGCGATTTCTAATTTTGCAGGCGCTGCTAAACGATTGGAATTGATTGCCAGAAAGAACGGGACAAATGTTTATCGTGATTTTGCGCATGCGCCGAGTAAAGTAAAAGCAAGTGTCAATGCAGTAAAAGAACAATTTCCCGAAAGAAAACTAGTAGCCATTTTGGAGTTACATACTTTCAGCAGTCTGAATGCTGATTTTATGATTGAATATAAAGGCGCTTTGGATAAAGCGGATGAAGCCATTGTTTTTTACAGCCATCACGCATTGGAGTTAAAAAGAATGGAGCCCCTGGATCCGAAAAAAGTTATGGATGGATTTCAAAAACAAAACCTTGAGGTAATAACGGAAAGAATAGAACTTGAAAAAAAAATACATCAAATAAATTCAGGCCATGCTAATTTTCTTTTCATGAGCAGCGGTAATTATGACGGTATGAATATTTTGCAAACCTTGAAACTGACATCTAAAATTTAAAATATAAAATCAAATGGCTTTACAATTAGCGCGCCCTATTGTATTTATTGATCTTGAAACAACGGGAATAAACCTCGCTACGGACAGGATCATAGAAATTGCGATCATTAAAATATTGCCGGATAGGAGTAGGGCGGTAAAACATAAAATGGTGAATCCTCAAATGCCCATTCCTAAAGCCAGCAGCGACATACATGGCATTACAGATGATAAGGTAAAAGATGCGCCTACTTTTAAAGAAGTAGCTAATGAACTAAAACAATTTATAGATAATGCGGACCTTTCGGGCTACAATTCCAACCGGTTTGACATTCCGTTATTGATGGAAGAATTTTTAAGGGCCGGAATAACTCTGGATATGTCGAACCGAAGAATGCTGGATGTGCAGAGTATTTTTCACATGATGGAAAAGCGTACGCTTGGTGCGGCGTATAAATTTTATTGTGAAAAAGAATTGATAGATGCGCATTCTGCTGAAGCAGACGCATCAGCTACCTGGGAAATTTTGGAAGCGCAAATAGAGAGGTATCAGCATTTGGGCAATACTGTTGACACCATCTTGCAATTTACCGGTGAAGAAAAAATTGTAGATTTTGCCCGTCGTTTTGTAATGGATAATGATGTGGAAGTTTTTAATTTTGGAAAACACAAGGGTCGTGCTGTATGCGATGTTCTGAAGGCCGAACCTCAGTATTATGACTGGATGATGAAAGGAGACTTTCCATTGCACACGAAACAAAAATTAACCGAAATCCTTAACCGGACATTACTTAAAAAATAAATCGCTTACTCGTTTTATGAAAATTATATGTACCTCCTATTGTAAATTCAAATTAAAATAGCCGTTTATTTTTGGAAAAACTTCTCATCATACCTACTTATAATGAAAAGGAGAATGTAGCTCAAATCCTTAAAACAGTGTTTGAATTGCACGAAGGTTTTCATGTCCTGATCATTGACGATGGTTCGCCGGATGATACGGCGAACATTGTAAAAAATCTTTTTGCTTCTTACCCCGGACAATTATTTTTAGAAGAACGCATAGGTAAATTAGGCCTTGGAACTGCTTACATACACGGTTTTAAATGGGCAATGGATAGAGGCTATCATTTTATTTTTGAAATGGATTGTGATTTTTCTCATAACCCAAAAGACCTTGATAAATTGTACAATGCCTGCAAAACCGGTGGCGCCGATGTGGCTGTGGGTTCACGATATACCAAAGGAGGAAAGGTTGAAAATTGGCCCTGGTCGCGGGTGAGCCTGTCTAAAGGAGCTTCCGTTTATACACGCATGATTACGTGGATGCCTGTAAAAGATCCGACCGCCGGGTTCGTATGTTATAAAAGGGAGGTGTTGGAAGCTATTAATTTTGACCAGATCGAATTTGTAGGATACGCTTTCCAGATAGAAATGAAATTTGCCGCATGGAAACTCGGTTTCAGAATAAAAGAAGTGCCCATTACTTTTATAGACCGCCAATATGGAATTTCTAAAATGAATAAAGGAATCGTAAAAGAAGGAATTTTTGGAGTGCTTAAACTGAAGTGGATGAGCATGTTTAAAAATTATCGACGCCGCGTGAAAAGCAGTTCTGAATATCTTACACAACAGAACCAAAAAGTATCAGTTGGGGAAGAATAAAATCGATATTAGGTTGAGAAGTTGAAAGGTTGAAAGTTGAAGGGTTCAAAGTTGGATATATAATCGAAAATCAAAAATCGCTTTTAAATGCCGGATGAAACTGCTGTAACGTATCTCTTAGATATTCCCTGTCGAGATGAGTATAAATTTCAGTAGTGGTGATACTTTCATGTCCGAGCATTTCCTGAACCGCGCGAAGGTCGGCTCCGCCTTCTACCAAATGCGTGGCAAACGAATGGCGAAAAGTATGAGGTGAAATACTTTTAGTGATCTTCGCTTTTTTTGCCAGGTCTTTTATAATCAGGAATATCATCACACGGGAAAGCTTTTTTCCTCTCCGGTTTAAAAAAACTACGTCTTCATTGCCAGGTATAACGGGGAGGTGTACACGAATATTCTCCCTGTAGATAGTAATGTATTTAATAGCGGATGTGCCGATAGGAACCAATCTTTCCTTATCTCCTTTTCCGGTAACCCTTACATACTCCGCATCAATGTAAAGGCAGGAAAGCTTTAAGTTGATAAGTTCACTCACGCGTAATCCGCAACTGTACAAGGTTTCAATAATGGCTTTGTTCCTGGTTCCCTCAGGCGTGCTTACATCTATTGCTTTGATAATTTTTTCTATTTCAGAAAAACTCAACACATCAGGAAGTTTCTTTACTAATTTGGGTGTTTCTAATAAAGCGGTGGGGTCGGTTGATGAAATTTGTTCCTGCAGACAATATTTATAAAAGCTTCTTAATCCTGAAATGATTCTTGATTGGGAAGAAGGAGTCATACCCAAATCATTTATCCAGTGTAAAAAATCTTCGAGGAGCGCTAATTCTATATCTGCCGGAGTTGTTTTCTCATTATGTAAAGAGAGGAATTGAGTGAGTTTATCAATATCATGAAGGTAGGCCATTACTGAATTTTCCGATAAGGATTTCTCTAATTGCAAATATGCTTTAAATCCTTTTTTATAAATTTTCCACATGGAGTATGAATGAATTTTTACCCGATTTTTTTTCAAATTCGCAAATAATTTTGAACACCCAGGAATTACTCTTTCAATGCCTGGTTATTTTTCCCTTTCTTTTCCATCATTTCTAAATCCGCAAAAGACAAATCTAACAATTCGTAAGAAGCGGCATCCGGAAGATAAAAATGCCACCATTCGGTGTTGAGCGCTATAAAGCCATTATTTTCCATTACCGTTTTTAATGTTTCTCTGTTCTTTAATATTTGCATTGGAAGATCCATAAAATCCTGGTGTGCAGTATCGCTGAAATTATCAAATCCGGTAGGCATAGGTAATTCTTTTTTGGTAACCCAATCAATAAGAGTAAGATCCACGGATACGCCGCGATTATGACCGCTGCCTTTTGCCGGGTCTGCCGCATAGCGATTGTCTTTTACTTTTTCCCACATTTTTTCAGTAACGGAATATGGGCGGTATGCATCGAAAATCTTTATTCCTAAATTCATTTTTTTAAGATCGTTCACCACACTCTTCAGTGCATCGGCAGCGGGTTTGCGCAAAAAAGTAGTCTGAATGTCCGGATATAATTTTTCATGCATAAAGTTGTCAGAAGAAGCGTACTTCAAATCAAGTGTAAGATTGGGAATATTTTTATGCAGATCAACCATTCCTTTTGAAGGATTCCGGTAAATTTCCTGTTGTAAAATGTTGGTATCTTTGACTACAAACAATCCGTATTTATTTAATGAGTTTGATTGGGAAAAAACATAATTGATCCCGGGGAAAATATTTGAGAAAAGCGCTGTAGCTACAAACAAACAAACTTTTAATTTATCAATCCCATTCATAATTTTTTATTATTGATTGTTGCAAAATCGTAAAGGCACTGTTTAAAAATAAAACATGCATGCCAATATGAAATATTTCACCAAAAATATTCGTTTGTATAAAAATATTTCCATGCCTCGCAGAGTGAATTTACAGCATGTTTTTTTATTCATTTTAATTGTATGCTTTAATGCTGGTTGCAAACAGAAACATGCTATTACTAAAGAAATAGAAATTGTAAATACTCCGGAGCAAATGGATGCTCAGGTGTCGGATAACATAAAGGCCGTTTTACTTTTTGCCAATGACAATAACGGGAAAATAAATGATTCTATCACTTTGTCGCAGCATGTTCTGGTGAACCATTTTTATGACAAAAATAATTACGAAAGTATCTGGAGCAGTAAAGAAGCCTGGCAGCCATTGGCCGATTCCATGTTTGATTTTATTGAGCATGCAAAATATTATGGGCTTTATCCTAATGAATATTATTACAAAGAATTGGATTCTCTTCGTAAGAAAATAGCGAATGATTCATTGACGCGCATGGATGCTATTACATGGACAAAGGCCGATCTCATGCTTACCGATGCCTTTATGAAAATGCTTAAAGATCTGAAGGAAGGAAGATTGTTGCCTGATAGCGTTTCTATTGCTGCGAAAGAAAAATTTGCAGATTCTTTTTTCGTAAAAAATTTAAATGAAGCCCGCAACAGCAAAAGCATTACGGCGCATTTGAATTCTGTAGAACCGTCTCACGAGGAATATCAATCATTGCGGGGGGTGCTTAAAAAGTTTGTGGATAGTATGGATACTAAGAAGTATTTGTACCTCAATTATCCTTACACCGATTCTATTGCTTTCATAAAAAATCTTCACAAAAGGCTACTACAGTCCGGTTATGGAAATTCAAAAATAGAACTTCCTGATTCCACTACTCTGAGTAAAGAGTTAAAGAAATACCAGGCAGAACATAAGCTTAAGGTTGATGGAATCCCCGGGCCATCGGTTGTAAGAAAATTGAACTCGAATGATAATGAAAAGTTTAAGCGAATAGCGATTACGCTCGACCGTTATAAGATGTTGCCGCCTCTTGCAGAAAGTTATATATGGGTAAATATTCCGGGCTTCTATTTAAAAGTATTTGATCATGATAGTATGGTTCTTGAATCGAAAGTAGTGGTGGGCAAAGCTTCTACCCGCACGCCGGTGCTTACTTCGGCAATTACAGACATGGTTACTTATCCCCAATGGACTATCCCGGAAAGTATAATCAGGAAAGATATTTTGCCAGCGCTTAAACAAGATCCCGGGTATCTTTCACGCAAGGGTTTTAGTTTAGTTGATTCCAAAGGGGAAACAGTAAATCCATACACGGTTAACTGGTCGAAATATTCCAAAGGTATTCCATGGAAAGTAGTTCAGGGTAGCGGCGATGATAATGCCCTGGGAGTTTTTAAATTTAATTTTAGCAACCCTTACAGCGTTTACCTTCACGACACCAATCAGCGCTATCTTTTTAAAAATTCAGATCGTGCGTTGAGCCATGGTTGTGTACGCGTTGAAAACTGGCAGGGACTTGCTTTTTTTATTGCCCGGCAGGATAGTTTGGCAATGGAAGAAGGCCAGGCTGTTTCTTATAATGAAGACTCCATAAAAACATGGATTGCAAATAAAGAGAGAAAGCGTATTATGGTAAAAAAAAGATTGAGACTTTATATAGAATACTTTACCTGTGAAGCGAAAAATGATAAGATCCATTTTTATGATGATATTTATAATAATGATAAATATCTTGCTCAAAAATATTTTGCCAATAAATAATAAAAATGCTGGTTGCCAATAAAGAGTTTTAGAATTTAATTGAATCCAAAATCCTTGTCAATGAAAAATATTTTTCATCTTATATTGGTTAGTATCCTTTGTTTTATTTCCAATGGTATCTATGCACAAAAGCAGAAAAAAAGCGGCCATTTAAAATCCCATAAAGAAGAAACGGCTCACGAAAAAAGTAAGGTTAAGTATGGCACTGCCAGTTATTATGCAAAAAAATTTCATGGACAAAAAACGGCGAGTGGTGAGACACACCGTGATGAAATATATACCGCTGCTTGCAACGTATTTCCTCTACATTCCAGGGTAAAAGTTACCAATCTGAAAAATAACAGATCCGTTATTGTGAAGATCAATGACCGGATGCATGCCAAAAATAAACGCCTCATAGACCTTTCGCAATCTGCAGCTAAGTATCTCCGTTATGTTTCTGCGGGTGTTACAAAAGTAAGGGTGGAACTAATTTCGGATTTTGAGGATAGTCATGCTAAGCGGGGAAAATAACCGTTAACCAATGCCTGTTTTTTATAGCTAAGAATAATTTCTGTCTTTGCAAGTAAGCAGCTATTTTTGCCGCAAATAAACAAAACTAAATATGAAAAAGCTATTCTTTCTTTTTATTGCTTTGAGTTTTTTTGCCACCTCTTTTAGCCAGGAGGCAAATTATAAAAAAGGGCGGGCATTAGGGGTAAGTTTTTTCCTAAATGATTTTCAAACCGCTTCAGATATCAGGTCTAATGGTGTTGTAGATGTTTTGAAAGAAGGTAATTTCTTTAAACTCTCCCGCATGAATCCCGGTTTAGCGGTCAACTATCTTTCCGGCATCAGTAATCATGCTGATTTTATTGGAACCATTGGTGGCTCTTTTGTAGATTATCCTATAGAAGGAATTGGCACACAGGGGCGCGATAAGTTTTTGCTGGAAGCTACTGCAGCTCTTAATTTGAAACTATTGAGTGATCATTACTGGGTAACTCCTTTTATAGATCTTGGAGTAGGTGGTAGTAAATATGGCAAACGTTTTAGCGCTTTCATTCCCGCCGGTTTGGGATTGCAGGTAAATATTCTTGATGAAGCATTCTTGCTTATCAATTCTCAGTACAGGATCCCGGTTACTGAAAATGCGAGTTATCATTTTTATCATAGCATTGGTATCGCCGGCACTATTTCAAAGAAAAAAGAACCCGCCCCAAAAGCAGTTGAGATTCCTGTAATTACTGACAGGGATGGCGATGGTGTTTTGGATAGTTTGGATGCATGCCCTGATAGCGCAGGCCTTTCAGCGTTGCAAGGTTGTCCCGACCGTGATGGGGATGGTATTGCGGATAAGGATGATAAATGCCCGGATGTAGCCGGTCTTGCAAAATACCAGGGTTGCCCTATTCCGGATACAGATAAGGATGGAATTAATGATGAGGAAGATAAATGCCCTAATGTACCCGGTGTGGCGCGCTACCAGGGTTGTCCCGTACCTGATACAGATGGTGATGGTGTGAATGATGAAGAAGATAAATGCCCTAATGAAGCAGGTGTGGCATCTAACTTCGGTTGCCCGGTAATAGATGTAGTAACTGTGGAAAAAGTAAACAAGGCAGCACAAAATGTTTTCTTTGCAACCAACAGTTATAAATTGCTTGCTAAATCTTATAAATCATTGAAAGAAGTAGCGCAGATTTTAAAAGACAATCCAACTTACAAAATTGATGTGGATGGTTATACTGACATTACCGGTAATGCCGATAAGAATCAAATATTATCAGAAAATCGCGCTAATTCAGTGAAACAATATCTGGTAGGAAACGGTGTAGATGAAAGCCGTATTGTTTCTACAGGCCATGGAATTAATGATCCGATTGCAGACAACAAAACTACTGCCGGCCGTGCTAAAAACAGAAGAGTGGAAATGCATTTGAGGAACTATTAATTTAAAAAAGCATCTCAATATTTTAAACCCCGCAATTTTCTTTTGCGGGGTTTTTTTTGTAATCTGCTGAAGGTCATCTCTGCGACGGCTCTCTACACATGCGAAAGCAAGAGCAAACGATATGATACCATTGGTAAACTACTTTGAGTACAAGTAGCGTATTGAAACAGTAAATCGTCTAACACCACCTAAAACTATAGGTTAATAATGGTAATATTTATAAAAAGCATTGTGTGTGGTAAACAATAAGACTTTTTAAAACGTCAATGTCATCAGCCTTTCTGTTATTCTGTTACTTGTGTAATGTGTGCTTAAAATAAAAAAAGAGGTAGCCTGAAATTGCTTACCTCTTGCATTGATTATTCATTAAATTTTATCCGAACAAACCACCTTTCTTAAAGCTGCGCACGCCCTCACCAATCTTGAAACCATTATTGTAGATCTCAATTTTATAATTGCCCGTTTGGAAATCGCTGTTTTGAGACCATTCTACTTTTACGGGTTCCTTTTGTCCCTGCACGTAATTGATCTGTATTTTTTTAGTAAACGGCCTTTCCATTCCATCTCTTGTTACAAATTTCCCCGAACCCAAAGCATCTACTGCCACTGGTTTTCCGTCTGGTGCGGTAATGGCAATATAAATATCTTTTGGCCCTGATTGAGTGATCCTGTTTTCATCTATATCAAAAGAGATTCTTAATTTATCCACTCTTTTTGCTTTTGTAGTTTCTTTTTCTTTGCCGCTGTTTTTTTCCTGGATCCCTATAATACTAAAATTGGAAGCATGTAATGTGGAACCTATATCAATCACATCTTCTTTTTGTTTGATCACCTGGTTGGCTGAATCGTAATTTTTTTGAACCACATCTCTTTGTTCAGTTACTACCCTTTTCTCTTCTGTGAGTTGGGTATTTGCTAGTTTTAAAGATTCGATCTCCGCGGTGTAAGTATCAATGTTCCCTTTTAATTGGGCAATCAATCTTCTGGCTTCGGAAAGCTGTGCGGCTGAAGCATTTTTATCATTTAAAATTGTCTGCACTTTCGATTTCAAAGCCTGTATATCTTTATCCTTGGTTTGTAAAAGACTATCTGCTTTTACGTTGGATGTTTTTAATGCATCAAGCCTCATTGCGGCATCATCCAGCTCGCGTTGTAATTCATTTTTAGCAGAATCGCTGGTAATAATTTGTGTAGTAAGATTGTCTTTTTCCTGACGGGTTTTACTTTTATCAAAAATGATATATCCCCAGGTGCCTAATAAAGCGATTACTAAAATGGCAGTCAGAATATTGCGGCTGTTGTTATTTTTAACAACCGTTTTTTCGACAGGTGTATTGCTTTCGGGAAAGTTTTCGTAACTCATGTTGTAAGTTTTTTAGTAAATGTAATATATAAATTTTCCAAAACCATGCCAAACCATTGAAAAGACTTTGTTTTAAAGCCAATCACAGAAATTGAAGTTAAATGTAAAATTTTATCTTTGAAAAATGAGCACCTTATCTATTATTACTTCCTGGAAAAAAAATATTTTTAAACCCATATACTGGCTGGAAGGCGACGAAGAGTTTTTTATTGATGAAGTGATGGATTATGCGGAAAAGAAAATTTTGCCGGAGGCAGAGGCATCATTTAACCTGACTGTATTTTATGGTAAAGATGCCAATTGGGCTGACATTATTAATGCATGCCGTCGCTATCCTATGTTTGCTGAAAGGCAGGTAGTTGTTTTAAAGGAGGCGCAGCAAATGAAAGACATAGACAAACTGGAGCCTTACGTTGAAAACCCTTTGGGATCAACTGTTTTAGTGGTTTCTTATAAAGGAAAAACACTGGATGGCCGTAGTAAATTATCCAAACTGGTTAAGAAAAACGGAGAAATTTTTTTATCAAAAAAAATTTATGAAAATCAATTGCCTGCATGGACTAACGGTTACCTGCAATCGAAAGGTTTTCAAATTACTCCCCGCGCCTTAACGCTACTCGTGGACCATGTAGGAAATGATCTTTCCAGAATTGCCAATGAAATAGATAAATTATCCGTAAATGTTTCCGCAGAAAAAAGTATTACTGAAGATGATATTGAAAAATACATTGGCGTTAGCAAGGAGTATAATATTTTTGAATTGCAACATGCGTTGAGCGTGAAAGATCATGCGAAAGCCATGCGCATCATTCAGTATTTTGAAGCCAATCCCAAAGCAGTTCCCATACAATTAGTACTGCCTTCACTCTATGGATACTTTACTAAAATAATGACGATATATCAAATGCCAGATAAAAGTGAAAGGTCGCTGCGCCCGCTTTTTTATAACAATCCTTATCTGGTGCAACAGGCATTGGATACTATAAAAAATTATAGCTATTCACAAACAGAAAATGCGATCTTATTGCTCCATGATTATAATTTAAAAACCATTGGTATCAATAGTTACGGCGCTTCTCCTGCTTCGTTGATGAAAGAGCTTTCTTATAAAATAATAAAGGGATAGAAGTGATTGTTTTTGTAAAAAAAAATTTCGATCTGTTTGTTCGCAGATGAATAAGTCAATTGGTTTTCTTATAATAGAGGTTTATCTGTTTAAGATCAATTATAAAATTGTTTATAAAAAAATAAGCTCGGTATGATAAGAATGTTCCGGCCTAAATTATTTGATACTTTAAAAAACTACAACAGGAAGCAGTTTTCAAAAGATGTATTGGCGGGAATCATTGTGGGAGTGGTGGCATTGCCGTTGGCTATCGCTTTTGCCATCGCTTCAGGTGTAGCTCCGGAAAAAGGACTAATAACCGCTGTGGTAGCCGGTTTCATTATTTCCGCGATTGGGGGAAGCAGGGTGCAGATTGGCGGCCCCACCGGAGCATTTATTGTAATTGTTTATGGCATTGTGCAGATGTACGGGATTGATGGTTTAATCATAGCCACTTTTATGGCAGGCATCATGCTAATTGTTATGGGCTTTGCACGGTTAGGCGCCGTCATTAAATTCATACCTCATCCACTCATCATTGGCTTCACGAGTGGTATCGCTGTTATCATTTTCTCTTCGCAGGTAAAAGATTTTCTTGGATTAAAAATGGGCGCCGTGCCTGTTGATTTTGTGGAGCAATGGTTGGCCTATTTTAAAAATATTCCGAGCGTAAACATTTATGCAATTTTGATAGCCGCTGCCACTGTTATCATTATTATTTTGTGGCCAAAGCTCACACAAAAAATTCCCGGTTCTTTAATTGCGATTGTAGTTACCACTGCAGCGGTTCAGCTTTTTAATTTGCCTGTAGAGACTATTGGTAGCCGTTTTGGTGTGATTTCATCTTCATTCCCTACACCCGCAATACCACAGATAGATTTTGCAACCTTTAAGAATTTGATACAACCGGCTTTTACTATTGCCTTGTTGGCCGCTATAGAATCTTTATTGTCGGCTGTGGTGGCTGATGGTATGATTGGTGGCAACCATAAATCGAATATGGAATTAGTAGCACAAGGCACCGCCAATATTTTCTCTTCAATGTTTGGAGGTATTCCTGCTACGGGTGCTATTGCCCGCACAGCCACTAATGTGAAGAATGGAGGGCGTACGCCGGTAGCCGGAATTGTTCATGCAATTACCTTGTTACTAATCCTTTTATTTGTTGGAAAATGGGCCTCTTTAATTCCAATTGCAAACCTTGCAGGCATCCTGGTAATAGTGGCCTTTAACATGAGTGAATGGAAAAATTTTAAAAGTATTTTGAAAGGACCAAAAGGCGATGTGGCGGTATTGTTAATCACTTTTTTCCTTACTGTTATCATTGATCTTACAGTGGCAATTGAAATAGGGATGGTGCTGGCGGTGTTTTTATTTATGAGGAAAATGATTAGGTTTAGTGATGTAAGTAATCTTGCTGATGAAATCGAGGACACCGATTTTGGGTACGATCTGGTAGATGGAAAGTTTCAGATACCTGAATACCTCGAAGTTTTTGAAATTACCGGGCCGCTTTTTTTTGGCGCCGCATATAAGTTTAAAGATGCCATGAGGTATTTAAAAAAACATCCTAAAGTTTTGATTATCCGTATGCGGCATGTGCCCATTATTGATGCCACAGGCATACAAACTTTAAAGGAAGTTTATAATGAATCGAAACAGCGTAATACAAAAATTATTTTATCGGAAGTGCATAGCCAGCAGGTGAGAAAAGAACTACAGGATACCCGGCTGTTGTTTGCTATCGGCAAAGGGAATGTAAAGGATAGTTTTGAAGAAGCATTGGAAAGGGCGCGGGTAATTTCAGAAATTCATTAGTGGATAAATTTACCTTTTGAAAGGGCTTTCTCATACTTTATGGGCATGTCTGACTGATAATAAATATTGGTAAAATTATATACCGGGTTGGAAAGATTTCAAAATGGTTTTTGAAGGTATATCAGGTAGCATTATTAACTGTTTGATGAATACTACAGAGCAAGAGAGATTTAGAAAAAGCAAAAACCCTTATTTAACAAGGGTTTTTATTTGTTGCGAAGGGAGGGTTCGAACCTCCGACCTTCGGGTTATGAGCCCGACGAGCTACCGCTGCTCTACTTCGCGATTTCGAGGTGCAAATGTAAGTGGTTACCGACTTGCCACCAAATTTTAATACTTTAGTAAATCATAAAGTTTTGACATGATTAATATTAAAACCGCTGTATCTCTTTTCACCATTGCGTTATGCATGGGTTGCGCTTCTAAAATAAAAGAAAAGAAAGATGAAATATATTCACGTCATCTGCAAAAGCATATTGCGCTTGACATCATAAGTACTTCTGTGCCGGACAATAAAAGTGATTTTAATTTATTGCTTTTAAACGATGGGCAGGACGTAGAGAAATTGAAAGTGAAAGATATTGTTGACAGTTTGTTTAAGAAAAAATTAATTCGGCCTTTGATAGTTGTCGCCATTAATACTTCCGACAGAATGCAGCAATATGGAGTTGCAGGAATTACTGACTACCAGGGCAATGGAACTTCTGCACAAAAATATTCTGATTTCATTATCAATGAATTAATTCCTTTTGTGAAAAAGAGATCGGGTGTAAGAAAATTTAATTCGATCATTATTGCAGGAAGTTCTCTTGGTGGTCTTTCTGCATTTGATATTGCATGGAACCATGCGGATAAAATTGATAAGGTAGGCGTGTTGTCAGGATCTTTCTGGTTGCGTGATAAAGACGCTTCCGATCCAACTTATTCGGATGATAAAAACAGGATTATCATTAATAAAATAAAATCATCAAGAAAAAGACCCAAATTAAAATATTGGTTTTATGCCGGCGGAAGTGAAGAAACTGCTGACCGCGATAAAGACGGTATTCCGGATGTAATTGATGATACCAAAGACCTCGTTGATTTAATTAAAAAGAAAAAAGTCTGCCCTCCTGGTGATATCATTTATACTGAAATAAAAGAAGGCAAACATGATTATGATTCCTGGAGCAAAGTGTTTCCTCAGTTTTTAATTTGGGCTGTAGGAAAATAAATCATTTGACTAATTCCTCTGAGATACGCTGCTGGCGCCGCTTGTATTCACATTCCTTTTATCAGGGTCGCCTTTGTAGTTAAGGGAACTTGCGCCGCTTGCTTTTACTGAAATAGATTTATTAACTGTAAGCTTTACATCGGAAGCTCCGGAAAGATTGGCAATGCAATTATCTGCCACAAGATCATAATTTTTGAGATCGCTGGCACCGCTGGCATCTATTTTTATATTTTGAACACTCCCATTTACTTTTACTGTAGAAGCGCCACTTAAATTTAAATCTAAGTTGTTGATGTTAATGGTGCCTTTTATTTCACTAGCTCCTGAAAGTTTTAATCTTAGATTATTTGCTTTAAAAGTTTCACTGAATTTAAAATCGCATGCACCGGATCCTTCTATGCTTTCCAGGTCTTTGAATGAAATATAAACGCGCAAATTCCTGTTCTCATTGAAGCGTAGTGAGCCACCAGAATAGGATATCGTTAGTACCCCATTATTTATTTCCGTTTTTATATTATCACGGAATTTATCTTCCGAAGCGCTTACAGCCAATGCATACTCACTTCCCTGCGATAAATAAACATCTATACCGCCGGAAACTTTGATGCCGGAAAACGAACTCACATTTCTAACTTCAGCATTTTTATCATTAATAATAGTTTGCCCGAATGTCTGGCTGAGAAATGTGGTAAGAAAGAAAGCAAGAAAATATTTCATAAAAGTTTTTTTGGTGTAACGCAGTTGAAGTGGAAAAGTTACAATTTTTAAAATCAATTTCTTCTTTGCTATATTTGCATCCTAAAATTATTTACCGGGGTGCATTCGCCATTTGGCAGAATTGCTGAGAAAATACCCGCATACCTGATCAGGATAATGCCTGCGAAGGGAGGATGAATTACTTATCACCGTCTTCTTTTTCATGCATTGTTCTGTTCTAAAAAATGCAATTATGAAAAAGATTTTTTTTACCGTTGGCTTATCCCTTTTATTTTTTGGTATCCATGCGCAGGACAGTTCTCAAAGTAAATTGAATGATACTTTAATGCTCGAAAATATTGAAGTTACCTCTATAAGAGCTTCGGATAAAGCGCCATTTACAAAAACAAACCTTAGTAAAGAGCAAATAGAGAAAGTGAATCTCGGACAGGATCTTCCCTTTGTTTTAAACCATACGCCATCGGTTGTGGTGAATTCAGATGCGGGCAACGGTGTCGGATACACAGGAATTCGTATTCGTGGTTCTGATGCCTCCAGGATCAATGTAACCTTGAATGGAATTCCATACAATGATGCGGAAAGCCAGGGTACCTTTTTCGTTGATTTACCGGATATTTCTTCATCCCTGAATTCAATACAGGTGCAAAGGGGAGTGGGCACTTCCTCCAATGGGGCCGGTGCTTTCGGGGCCACCATCAATCTTTCTACCAATGAGGTGAACAAAAAAAAATATTTGGAATTGAACAACAGTTACGGTTCATTTAATACATGGAAAAATACTATTAAAGTGGGTTCCGGTTTATTGGGAAATCATTTTTTGTTGGATGGAAGATTTTCAAAAATCAGCAGCGATGGATACATTGACAGGGCTACATCTGATCTAAAATCTTTTTATGCAAGCGCTGCGTACATTAATGATAAAAGCTCATTGCGCTTTAATATTTTAAGTGGAAAAGAAAAAACCTACCAGGCATGGTATGGTATTCCTGAAAGTTATCTCGACAGCAACCGTACTTACAATCCGGCGGGAACTGAGAAGCCTGGAACGCCTTATGCCAATGAAACCGACAATTATAAACAAACGCATTACCAGCTTTTTTACAATAGAAAAATAAATGCATCAGTTAGTTTTAATACCGCGTTTTTTCTTACAAGAGGAAAAGGATATTACGAGGAATACAGGGCAGGAGAGGCTTTTAGCGATTATTATCTTCCGGATATTATTAATGGAACAGATACTACCAACTCTACTGATTTGGTAAGAAGGCTTTGGCTTGATAATTATTTTTACGGCTCCATTTTCTCTTTACAATATCATAAAAATAAAACACAGTTAACTTTTGGTGGTGGCTGGACTGAATATGATGGAAAGCATTACAACATTGTAACGTGGGCACAGCAAGGGTTTCCAGGCAATTACAAATACTACAATGCACCGGCGCAAAAGAATGACCTTAACTTTTATGCAAAAGCGATGCAGTCTTTTGGTTCCGGGTTCAACGGGTTCCTGGATTTACAGGGGCGGTTTATAAAATATAATATCAATGGTTTTGAAGCGCATCCGGACATGAGTATCCAAAAGAATTATTCCTTCTTCAATCCTAAAGCGGGCATCTCTTTTAATAGAAATAATTACCAGGCTTACCTGTCTTTTTCTGTTGCTGCCAAAGAACCCAACAGGGATGATTTTGAAGCGGGCATCAATCAGATACCAAAACCGGAATTATTGTATGACTGGGAATTGGGCATAGAAAAGAAAGAAAATAATTTTAATTACGGAGCTACCTTTTATTATATGGACTACCACAATCAATTGGTAAATACCGGAAAAATAAATGATGTAGGCGCGTACACGCGAACCAATACGCCTGCAAGTTATCGTACTGGTATTGAATTACAGGGCGGTACCATAATTACCAAGTGGTTAAATGCTTCCGGAAATATTTCTTTTAGTGAAAATAAAATAAAAGAATTTACAGAGTACGTAGATGATTATGATGATGCGAACGGGATTCAGAAAAAAAATAAATTCACTAATACGGATATTTCTTTTTCACCCAATACAGTTGCTTCAGCAGCCATTAATTTTATTCCATTAAAAAATGCAGAAATTAATTTTCAGTCAAAATATGTAAGCAAACAATTTTTGGATAACACATCAAATGATAGCCGAATCATTCCTTCTTACTTTGTTGAAAACATGCGGCTGTCTTATTCTCTGAAGAAAAAGATAGGTAAAGAAGTGAATTTTATTTTCCAGGTGAACAATCTTTTTAATAAAAAATACGCACCTAACGGATATACTTACAATTATATTTACGGCGGAGAATTTACAGTAGAAAATTATTATTTCCCTATGGCTGGAACCAATTTTATGGCAGCAATAAATATTAAATTGTAGAGCGATTTATAGATGCAGTTGTCAAAAGCAATTGCATCTTTTACTTCTATTTCCGGAATGAAACAGTAAGATTAAGCTCCAAACTTTTCCTTCCATGCCAGCATACCGCC
>DATCWN010000143.1:0-3635 GCA_036566285.1 Hanamia sp. | reverse complement strand
AATGCCAGCCGATATTATTTTCTTCCAGCGTTTTCCTAAATTCCATCACCCATTCATCAGTGTTTTCTCCGGTTTCACCACAATAGATGGGCACATTGTATTTATCCCTGAAATCAATGTATTCCTGTATCACAGCTTTCGAAGTTTCTGTCCAGTACTTATGAAAAGTATATACTAATTTGGTATCAAATGGCTGCCCGAATATTTTAAAATTAGAATCCCATTGAGCGCCGCCAATAAATAAAATATGATTGTTATCCACTTCTCTTATGGCTTTTGTAATTCTTTTATAAAGCGGTTCCAGTTTTGGATTTATTTCAGCAACATCAAAATAATGCGCGATGGGTTCATTCAACAAATCATAGCCCATCACAGCTGTTTCGTTTTTATAATGATTCGCAATTTTTTGCCAGATGGCAATCGTCAATTCCTGGCTTACTTCATCTTCAAATAAAAAAGGATACCCATACCCATCGTCAATGTTATCGCCCGTTTGCCCGCCGGGTGCACAATGCATGTCGAGAATTACATACAAGCCTTCTGCCTTACACCATTTTATTGCCTTATCCAGAAATGTAAAACCTCGGGTTGAATCATTATCACCCATGTAATTTTCATTGGTAAATAAGCGATAATTAAAAGGAATACGAATGGAATTCATGCCCGTACTTTTCAGGTAATGAATATCTTCCCGGGTGATGTAGGTATCTAAAAATTTTTTCCAAAAAATTTTGCTGCCGCCTGGCCCGATTAGCTCGGTTATGGCTTCATTAATGAGCCTTGGAGAGTTTGTGTTTTTAAATTTAAACATATACCCTTCGGGTACCAGCCAGTTGCCGAGGTTGGTGCCTTTTATTAAAAAAGGCTTGCCATCGGGTCCCATAATTTCCTGGCCCTTTGTTGTTATAAATTGGTTTGTTTGAGCCTTGATTGTGGTTCCAACAAGCATTATGAAAAGAAGTAAAAGTTTATATTTCATTAATTGAGGTTAAAAAAATGATTGCTATTATATCGTTTAAAGTTATTAAGAAACAATTTGTTTCGCATAAAATAATCCTTTCACAAAAAATAATAGTTATGATTTTACCTGCCCGTTTATTTTAAATGAGTAAATAATTTTTGGGGAAAAGTATCAGAAAAAAAAGACCGAAGACGGTTAGCTTTTTAAAGGCTGGCCAACCGGAATTGCACAATCATGCCCAGGCTGTCCGTGAGGTGGGTTTAAGGTAACCGCTCCGCTTGTATTGCTATTGGTTAAAACGTTAGGTGCAGGTTGAACCGGGCGTGCAGTTGGCTGTGCCTGCTGTGCAGGTGGATTTAGTGGGGCACCCACAGCTATATCGCATCTGTGGCCTGGTTGCCCATGTTCAGGATTGATTGCCAAACTATTTTTTGCAACATTGGATGGCACTGAAATCGATGGTACCATTTGTTGAACATTGGCATTGATATTTGCAGAATCAGCGACATTAGGTTTCGCTATCGGAAGAGTGGTATCATAATCAACGCCTTGTTCATTACAGGCGCTTATAAAAAAGAGGGACATTATACACGCGGCTGATAATAAGATGTTCTTCATAAATAATTTTTTGCAGTTACTTTATTTTTATCAAAAATATCATTTGCTGATGAGAAATACTTTTCATACTCCAAAGGTTTTGTTAAGGTATTTAAATTTATAAGATGATACAAAACTTGCGCCGATATAAAACAAGATTCAGGACAATGCCGGTTTAAATATCATGTTCTTTTTAGAGATTTATCCAGTCTGCGTGAAGAGCAAAGGAAGACTTAAAATGAAATTGTATGGAAAACGTAATACTATTTCTATAAAATCATGGCACCGGATCATGCCCGTGCCCTCCCCAGGGATGGCAACGTGAAATTCTTTTTATAGTAAGCCACAATCCTTTCACAGGGCCGTATTTTTTAAATGCTTCTAACCCATATTGTGAACAGGTAGGCGTGTAGCGGCACGACGGGCCAAGCCATGGAGAAATGATCCATTGATACAATTTAATAATTGCAATAAATGGGAAGGAGAATATTTGTTTTGCGGATGGCATAATCAGACAACAAAAGCTATTATTCAAAAGGATTTATTGATTTTAGTTGATTTAGTTATCGTTTAAACTTTAATCGTGGATTTCTTTTTGTGTGAAAAACATACGAGATATTAATTACTTTTTCATTTTGTAATAATTCATAAATAATTATAAAGGGGAATTTTGTAACGGTTGCTTCACGAAAATTCATTTTTTTCTTTGGGTATCTTTCAGGATATTCGGCTATTTCTGTGATACGCTTGTTTACTGATTCAATAAATCGATCACCTAATCCTTCAGATCGTTCGTTATACCATTTATATGATTCTTCTAATTCAGCCTTGGCTTTAGGGTGAAAAAATACTTGGTAGCTCATTTATTTTTCTGCTTGGATGAATCTAAAATTTGAGCCATAGCATCTTCCCATAAAATCCCTTTTACTTTTCTGCTTTTCAATTCTTGAGAACGTTTCGTTATTTCTTCTACAAAATCTTTGTCATTCCAGTGATCGTAATCTCCTTCAATTTCTTCCTCTAGTATGGTATAAATTGCTTTAATCTTTTTATCTTCTGCTCTCCTTATGTAATCATAAAGTTTATGTCGTAAATCGGTTGTTGTCATAATGATTTGCTTTTAACAAATTTACCTTTTAAGTAAGTAAATGATTTACTTTTTTAAAAATTTATCTCTCGATTCTCCTGTTAACAAAATCCCAATTGCATTTTTTTTGGATAGATGGTAACTTTTTTTCTCCTCATACGTATAATTTCGTATAACTATAGATTCTATATGCGAAGATTTCTTTTTTTAATTACCTGTTTTTGTACCATTACCTCCTTTGTTTTTTGCCAAACAAAAAGAAAAGAACTAAAAGCCGTAAAAACCAATTCATCATTTAGTATTGATGGTGAACTCAAAGAAGTCGCCTGGAAAGATGCAGTACCCATAACCGGCTTAATTGAAACAAGGCCAAATTTTGGTTTAAAAGAATCAGAAGAAAACAGAACTGAAATTTATCTTCTTTATGATAACAACAATATTTATATCGGGGGCTATTGCCACGAAAGAAGCAGGGACAGCGTTTCAAGAGAATTAGTAGGAAGGGATAGAATTGGAAACAGCGATTACGTAGGAGTAGCTTTTGATACTTACAATGATAAAATAAATGCAAGCGGCTTTTATGTAACTCCTTACGGAGAGCAATACGACGCAAAATATTCCACCTTTGGTGAAGACGATACCTGGAGCGCTGTATGGGAAAGCGCTGCGGTTTTACAATCCGATGGCTGGACTTTTGAAATGCGCATACCTTATTCGGCAATCCGTTTTAGTAATAAAGAAAATCAGACATGGGGGCTGAATGTAATCAGGCAAAGGCAAAAAACCGGTGAGCAATATTCGTGGTCGCCCCTTGATCCAACTGTAAATGGCTTTGTAAACCAGGAAGGGCTTTGGACGGGAATTGAAAAAATAGAAGCGCCCCTCCGGCTTTCATTCAGCCCGTATTTTTCTACTTATTTAAATCATTATCCTTATAAAACCAGGGGAGTAAAGGATGTTACTGCTTCCATAAACGGCGGCATGGATGTA
>DATCWN010000137.1:0-11055 GCA_036566285.1 Hanamia sp. | reverse complement strand
ATAATAAGGCTTTATGGTAACCTCTTTGGGCAAGATGTTTTGAAGTCCGGCAACCTTTTCTTTCATTTTATTGGAAAGATCAATAAGGTTACCATTTGGCTGTTTTACTACTGCAATCAAAATACTTTCTTTGCCGTCCGCGTTTACTTTTATGTATTCAACGGCTTCTTTTACCTGTATATCCGCAATGTCCTGTAATTGTAAAACACGTTTTTGATTGTTGCTGATCACCACATTTTTTAATTGCTCCAGAGATTGCGCAGACGCATCCGTAATGGTGAGATAGAGATGGCGGTAATCGGATAAATATCCATTGGATCTTACAAAATTGGTTTGGCTCAAAGCGGCACTTACCGCCTCAGGCGTCAGGCCCACCGTGCTCATTTTTTGCAGGTTAAGCTGCACCCAATATTCTTTTGTTTTCCCCCCTATCACTCTTATTTCAGAAACACCATCCACCTGGCTTAGATAAGGTTTGATGGTATAAAGCGCCAGTTCTTTTAATTCTATCGGCGACAGCTTATGACTTTCAAGGGAATACCCCATTACGGGTAAAATGGAAGGATTCATTTTCTCAACCGTAATGTTTACTTCTGGTGGCAGCGTGTTTCTTATTTCGGCTATTCTTGATTCAATCCTTTGCCGGCTAAGATCCACATCTGCTTTCCAATCAATAAAAGCCGAGATTTCGCAACTGCCTCTGCTCGTGGTGCTGCGTATGTTGGTGAGGTCGGGTATTTTTTTTATGGCATTTTCCAATGGCCTCGTTACGGTTACCATCATCTTGTCAACCGGCTGCAGGCCTGCATCAGCAATGATCTTAATTTTTGGAAAAGTAATTTCAGGGAATAAAGAAGTTTGCATTTTGCTATATGCAAATAATCCGCCCATGATAACAAGGGCAAGTGCAACAGCAAGCGGATTTTTATATGTTGTAAAAAAGTTTTTCATAAAGCCTCACTCCAACTCTTCTTCTGCAGAGAAGAGTTAACGTCTTTTAAAAATCGGAGCTTTTTATTTTTTAAAATGAAATAAAATCGAAACCGCTATTTTTCCACTTTTACTTTAGCCGTATCCGCCAATCCATAATTTCCACCTATTAAAATTCTATCCTGCGGAGAAAAATCAGGTGAAATAATTTCTACTTTATCACCCGTTTCTATTCCTGTTTTTACCGGAACCTTCACCGCTGTACTGTCGTTGATCATTTTCATTACCCAAAAATTGGCTTGCGTTTCATCTGTCAGCACTGCTTTTTTCTCCAACGTTGCCGCAGAGGCTTTGGACACTTTTATAATTTTTACTTTGGCTACCAAATTCACAGGAATGGAATGCGGTGAATTTACTTTTAAAGAAACTGCCTGGGTTTGTGAAACGGAATCTACCACCGGCAAAGAGGATTGTACAGTGCCCAACAAACGTTCGCCATCGGGCAGAGTAAGCGCTACCTGCTTCCCGGCCGGAACGTAAGATTTGTATTCATAAGGCACATTCATTACAAAGACAAAACTTTTAGAATCATTGATGGCAGCAAGTTGTTCTCCGTCCTGAACATAATCTCCTGCCTGGTGATTCATCTCGGTAATGTAACCCGATGCACCGGCTCTGATCACGTTGGTGCCGGAAAATTTAAAATCAGGATTCAATTGGTTCACCGCATTTCCTATGGCTTCCGCTTCTTTTGTTTTCAATACAAACAACACCTGGCCACGGTTTACATAATCACCATATTTGATGTTTGCCTTTTTAATGTAACCATTCAGATTGGATTTTATAAAGTCTTTTTGTAAAAAAGTTGATGTGGCATTCAACTCAATAAATTCTTCAATAGGGCCATAACTAACGAAACTAACGGTAACGGGTGTACGCGGTTCAGTAATTGCTTCATCAGTGCCTGGTGTGTCTTTGGGTTTACAACCGGAAAGAAATACTATCAAAAAAAAGAACCACAAAAGGGATCGCCCAAAATGTTTTTCCATGGCTTAATATTTAATGTCCTTCATTTTTCAATGTTTTAAATTCCAGTAATTGAGTTGATGAATTACAAGGTAACGCGCCACCTGGTTTTGTACCACCAGGTTTTTTGCAGTGATATAATTATTCAACGCAAGTACATAATCCGTGATTTTTATATCACCTGTTTCTAATAATTTTCCATTTACCTCAATAAGGGTTTGCAAATATTTTATCTGCTGGTTAATAGGCCCGGCAAGGTTTTCAAGATCATTTAATTGTTGTTGCAATAATTGTATCTGTTGCTGAAACTGCCGGTTAAAAAATTCCTGTTGCTTTTGTCTTGTGCGTTCTTCTATATTTAATTTAGAATATTGCAATTGCCTTTGATGTCCGTTATAAATGGGAACAGTCAGATTGATGCCCACGTTAGTACCAAAATTTTTATAAGGCGTTAGGATAAAAGTAGATTGATAACCGGCATCTGCAAACAGATTTACTTTAGGACGGTACTCCACATCTACCAAAGAACGCTGATTCAAAATGCGGAGGCTGTCAATTTTATAACTTAAAAAGAAAGGAGAATTTTCAGTTTCAAAAACCTTCGTTATCTCAATGTCAGGCGGGGCAAGTATTTCAGTAGTGGTATCTATTATTCCGGCAAGATAATTTAGCGTAGCATAGTTATTTTTGTATTGGACCAAAAGCTGGTTCCTGGTTAATTGTTGTTGCTGAAGCGTAACCAAAAAAGCCAAATAATCCGACTGCCGATAGACATTCTTTTGAGTTAGTTTTTTTAATAAAATTTCTTCTTTCGAGAGAAGATTAATCACTTCATTATTAAAATCAATCTGGAGCTGATCCCCATAAGTTGTGATGTATTGAAAAATAATTCCCTTCTTAATATCCTGCATGGAAATAGCCGATGATACCCTTAAAGAATCAGTAGATAATTGAAGGCTTTTAAATTGAAGGCTAAGATTTTTTTTGTTGTAAATGGTTTTATTCAATGCCACCAAAGCAGAAAGTTGCTGCCCGTTGGTGATAGTTACATCATATCCATAACCATTGAAAACCGGCGCGTAATAAGCGTTTCCGCTTCCTGCAATTTGAAACCTGTTGCCCGCTGCAAGTAATTGGCTGTCTATACTATTGGCCAAAATTAAATTGCTGTATTCTAAAGTTTTAGGATTGTTGGTTACTGAACTATTAATAAAATAATCAAGGTCTTTGTTTTGCGCGATAGAAAATACCGGTAAAAGAAAACAGGAAATAAATATAAAATAGATCTTTTTCATTCATTTAAATAAAAGCCATCCTGTTGTAAACAGGACAGCTAATATCAGCAAATTATTTTATTTTTCTGCTTTTATAAAGTTTCCCTTTTCATCAAAAATGATATCTTTTCCTTTGACCTCTGCTTCGTAAAATATTTTTCCCTGCGCATTGGTTACCTTTCCTGCTTCTGTAATCTTTGCGCCTTTGTAATGTGCTTTTACATAAGCGGCTACGGGTGCAGGAAGCGTATTTACCGGCATCGATTTTACCATCTCAACAAATCTGCCCGCCGGAGTAAATTGAACGGAATTGTCTTCCCCGGATTTGCCTCCCCAGTTTGCTTCATAATTGCCGTCTTCTTTTTCCCACATTATGTTTTTGGCGTCTGCATATTTTTTTGCAAGAGCCGATTTCACTACAGGAGGAACCGTTATATGCTCCGTAGATTCTTTTTCCTGTTTCTTTTTTTGTGCAAATGAAACGGTATTTAGCGCAAGCAAGATTACCGCCAGTCCAATTACTTTTTTCATGTTTTATTTTTTTAGGTTACTAATTTCTTATGCGAAAGTAATGTTGATTGACTGCTTAACTGATTGGTAATTCCCATCAGCTTATGGGCTTCTTCCAACCTTTCTTTTGCATTAGCCGTATGCCTGATTTTAATGGCATTGCTTTTTTTGCAAAGCGCTGCATTTAAAGTATTGTTACAAACAATTCTTACCGGCGTAAAGGCTGCGGTAATACTGCCACTGCCATCATGAGATGTGGTTAGAAATAAATATTGTTCAATCAAATCATCGTTTCCAACTTTGATATAATCCGGCAATTTTGCGGTAATAAAAATGCGTTCCCCTTTACCCAATGCACCGGCGGTCTCATAGAAAATTCCATCGCCACCAACAATCGCATCAAAGAAACTAAAAGCATCAATGTTTTGAACGACTTCATAATCTTTTCCTACCACACCTAAAACGGTTTCAGTATCTGTTCTGTTTATGCCGCAAAAGCGAAGCGTATATTTTTTGCAAAACCATTGGCAAGCCGAAATACAATGAAGGTACAGACCTTGCTTTTTCAAAATGCTGTCAAGAAATTTGCGACAGATAAGGATGAATGAGTTGTTTTTAAGTCTATTTCCTTTTTAATTTTATGAACGGTACCAGCAGAGGCCCGAATGAACTCACTGAAAAAGTAGAGGGAAACAGGATGATAGAAAATCTGAAAATAGCAGATGGGATTACTATTAATATCGTTTGACAACGAGCCCAATGATACGGAAGTAAAACTATGCGCTAAATAAATGCCGACAGCACTAAAATATTCGGTTTTCGCCTTTACCAAACAAAAATGAGCAGAAACTTATTATTAAATGTCCTGAATTGGTTTGCAGAATTGTCATAAATGGCCTCAATATTGTTAACCTAAAATATTTACTGTTTCACTAACATTATCGCTATGCAAAAAAAAATCAAACAAACCAGGTATATATTTCTCTTACCTGTTTTTATAGTTGTTACAGTTTTTATTTTACATGCCTGCAAATCATCTGCAGATAATCCCGGGTATGGAGCACCGCCTCCGGAAGCCTTACCAGTAATTACTGTAAGCAGTATGCCTGCTATCACTTACCAGGAATATACCGCATCACTTGAAGGAAGCAGGGATATCGAGATACGTCCGCAGGTGGATGGTTATCTCGACAAAATTTATGTTGATGAAGGTGCATATGTAAAAAAAGGACAGCTTTTATTTAAGATAAATGGGCAACCCTATCTTGAGCAACTTAATAATGCCAATGCATTGCATGCGGCTGCTAAAGCTTCATTGGAAAATGCAGAGATAAATGTAAACAAACTTGTTCC
Source organism: Hanamia sp. (assembly GCA_036566285.1). Classification (GTDB taxonomy): domain Bacteria; phylum Bacteroidota; class Bacteroidia; order Chitinophagales; family Chitinophagaceae; genus Ginsengibacter. The sequence goes on along the minus strand of DATCWN010000137.1, from coordinate 5,962 downwards.
GCTTGTTCAGAATAATGTAATATCAGATGTACAATTAAAATCTGCACAGGCTGCTTATAATGTAGCAAAAGCAAATGTGGCACAAGCTGCTGCTGCTGTGCAGGCAGCGCGGATCAATCTTGGTTATACTTCTGTTACCGCACCAGCAAGTGGTTATATTGGGAGAATTCCTTTAAAAACAGGGAGTCTTGTAGGCAAAACTACAGTTGAACCACTTACTGTTCTTTCTGAAACCAGGGACATACATGCTTATTTTTCCATGAGCGAAATAAATTTTCTTCAGTTTAAAGATCAGTTTCCGGGAACCACGATCGAACAAAAAATAAAACAGATGCCTCCGGTTGAATTAGTACTGGCTTCAGACAGCATTTATACACAAAAGGGAAAGGTGGAGCTCGCCCAGGGACAATTTGATAAAACAACCGGCACCATTAATTTCCGCGCAACATTTCCCAATGCAAATGGAATACTTCGCTCAGGTAATACAGGTAAAATAAGAATTGCAAGAGATCTTGGTAATTCAATTGTGATACCCCAGGAAGCAACATTTGAATTACAGGATAAAGTATTTGTATTTGCAGTCGGTGATAGCAATAAGGTAGCAAGTAAACCAATCATGATCTCAGGAACAAGCAGTAATTATTATTTAGTACAAGGTGGAGTAAGCCCGGGGGAAAGAATTGTATTTACAGGTCTTGACAGATTAAGAGAAGGAGCCGTAATACAGCCACAACCAATGTCAATGGATAGTTTGTTGAAAGCAAGACCTCTTCAATAGTCGGGAAGTCCGCAAGTCGGAAAGCATTCATTTTCTATCAGGGATGTTCTTACAGACTTTCCGTCTTTCGGTCTTACAGACAAATAGAAAAATAATATAAACTAATTCGCATGATAAAAAGATTTATTGAAAGACCGGTTTTATCTACAGTCGTATCAATCATTATTCTTTTATTAGGATTGATATCTTTATTTACGTTACCTATCACTTTGTTTCCCGACATTGCTCCGCCTACAGTACAGGTAACAGCGAGCTATCCGGGAGCAAATGCTGAAGTAGTGGCAAGAGCAGTAGCTACTCCGCTTGAAGAAGCTATCAATGGTGTTGAGAACATGACATACATGACTTCAACATCAAGCAACGATGGCTCGATGACGATAAATGTTTTTTTTAAAGTAGGTACTAATCCCGACCTCGCTGCAGTGAATGTGCAAAGCCGGGTATCAAAAGCGGTAAACCAGGTACCACAGGAAGTGATACAGGTGGGCATATCAACACAGAAGCAACAGAACAGTATGATTTTCGTACCCTTGATATATAGTACTGATACTACCTATAATGAAACTTTTTTACAGAACTATGTCAAGATCAATATCATTCCTGAATTGCAACGCATACCAGGCGTAGGCCAGGCATTTGTATTTGGAGCAAAAGATTATTCCATGCGTATCTGGCTTAAGCCCGATCGTTTAACCGCCAATAATCTTTCCCCGCAAGATGTAACAAATGCGATCAGGGAACAAAATCTTGAAGCAGCGCCTGGAAGATTTGGCGAAGGAAGTTCCCAATCCTTTGAATATGTTATTAAATACAAAGGAAAACTTTCCAGGAACCTGGATTATGAAAATATCATTTTAAAATCAGCACCAGATGGTTCGAACATCCGGTTGAAAGATGTGGCGAAGGTTGAGTTTGGCTCACTTTCCTATGGTATAAATCTTACCGTTTTAGGAAAGCCCGGCACTGGTATGGGCATTTTTCAAACCGCAGGTTCTAATGCCAATGATATTCTTATTGCGGCAGAAAAAGTCATGGAAAAAGCATCCGCAAATTTTCCCAAAGGAGTTGAGTATTTTAATATGTATAGCGCAAAGGATTTTTTGGATGAATCTATTTCCCAGGTGGTAGAAACATTATTAATAGCGTTTGTGCTGGTGTTTATCGTAGTATTTGTCTTCTTACAGGACTTTCGCTCCACATTAATTCCCGCCATTGCGGTCCCGGTTGCATTGATCGGAACATTTTTTTTCATGCAGTTGTTTGGGTTCACCATTAATCTGCTCACATTATTTGCATTGATGTTGGCAATTGGTATAGTGGTGGATGATGCTATTGTAGTGGTGGAAGCGGTACACTCAAAAATGGAACGAACCGGGCTCCCTGCAAAACAAGCAACTATACAAGCCATGAGTGAAATAACTGGTGCTATTATTTCCATTACGTTGGTGATGGCTGCTGTATTTGTGCCGGTAGGTTTTATGCAGGGGCCGGCTGGTGTATTTTATAAACAATTTGCTTTTACATTGGCAACAGCCATTTTAATTTCTGCCGTAAACGCATTAACACTAAGTCCTGCTTTATGTGCCCTGTTCTTGAAAATATCTCATACTACCGATGCAGAAGGTCGCACTGTAAGGCAAGGATTCTGGAGTCGTTTCTTTAAAGGATTTAATACCGGCTTTCGTGCTACTACTAATAGATATAAACAAAGCGTACAATTTCTTATCAGGCGTAAATGGATTGCCATTGCCGCATTAATTATTATTGTTCTGGGCACTTTTTGGATGGTAAAAAAAGCACCAAGTGGTTTTATTCCTACCGAAGATCAGGGTTTTATTCTTTATTCACTAAATCTTCCTCCCGGTGCTTCATTGGATAGAACACAAAAAGTAATGGATAAAGTTGATAGCTTGTTAGGACAGGTAGAAGCCATTGAAAAACGCGGCGCTGTAACAGGATTGAACTTTATCGCTAATGCATCTGCATCTAATTATGGAATCGGTTTTATTCATATGAAACCGCCGGGAAAAAGAGGAACTGTAAATAATATTGAAAATGTAATGGGAGTGATAAATCAGAAGCTTAGTGTAATAAAGGAAGCACAGATCTTTCTTTTTCAATTTCCTACTGTGCAGGGATTTGGAAATACAAGTGGGGTTGAATTTATTATCCAGGATCGTACCGGGGGCCCGCTTGATAAATTAGCCGGAACGGCTTATGGTCTTATTGGTGCATTGATGCAACGTAAAGAAATTGCTTATGCATTCACAACTTTTAGTACCGGTAATCCACAGTATATGCTGGATATTGATGAAGCAAGATCAAAGCAATTAGGTATTTCAATCAGTGACCTGCTACAGACTTTACAGATTTATTATGGCAGCAGTTTTACGTCTGATTTTAACCGCTTTGGAAAATTTTACAGGGTTATTGTGCAGGCTGATATTCCTGATCGTGCAGATCCTACTACTTTGAATAATGTCTTTGTGAAAAATAATTTGGATGAGATGGTACCAGTAAATACGGTTGTATCCTTACAAAGAGTATATGGCCCCGAAACTGTGACAAGAAATAATTTGTTTAATTCAGTAACCATTAATGGAATGCCAAAACCAGGTTATAGTACTGGTGATGCCATCAAAGCAATCCAGGAAGTAACACAAAATGTTTTACCAAGAGGTTTTTCTTATGAATGGTCAGGACAAACAAGAGAAGAAATTGGCGCAGGCTCTCAACAAACTTTGATTTTTATATTAAGTCTCATCTTTGTTTTCTTCCTGCTGGCAGCCCAATATGAAAGTTATATTTTGCCATTTGCTGTTATTCTTTCTATTCCTACCGGTATTCTCGGTGTATTTGCTTTCATTAAATTAAGAGGCATTGATAATAATATTTATGTCCAGGTTGGGTTGATCATGCTGGTTGGTTTGCTTGCAAAAAATGCAATCCTGATAGTACAATATGCAGTGCAGCGACGCAGGGCCGGTATGGGTTTAGTGGAATCTGCATTAGAAGCATCACAATTAAGATTGCGACCAATTTTGATGACCTCATTTGCATTTATTGTTGGCTTGCTTCCACTAACCTGGGCAAATGGTGGTTCGGCATTAGGAAATCGCTCCATTGGCACAAGTGCAGCGGGTGGCATGCTTACCGGAGTGTTATTAGGTGTGTTTATCATTCCTGTTCTTTTTGTCATTTTTCAATACTTACAGGAAAAAGTTACAGGCAAGCCAAAACAAATAACTGCTACAGATCAGCTTAAGGAATAAATTTTGTAATGATTAAACAAAAGAGTTTATGATACGTACGATAAGCAGAAAATGGGCAATTCTTCAATTGACAATTCCTTTTTTCCTCATCACTTTTATTTGCTCATGCAGAGTAGGTAAAGAATACCAGCGGCCATCGGTTGAACTTCCGACACAATTTAATAATGTAAGCTTTGCCGATACCAGCAGCATTGCAAATGTTGAGTGGAAAAAGTTTTTTACCAATCCTGATTTGCAAAAATTAATAAATGAAGGCATTACTTATAATCATGATTTGCTGATGGCGTTGAAGCGGATCGAAATTTCGCAGCAACGATTGAGGCAAGCAAATCTTTTGCAATTACCTGAAGTGAGTTTGCAATTTACCGGGGAGATTAACCGCCCTTCAGACAATAGTCTCACTGGACTCAACACTCAAAATTCTCTTGGAAAAAGCTATGTTGAGAATTACCAGGCTTTTGTTGGTCTTTCGTGGGAGGCAGACATATGGGGTAAGCTTCGCAACCAGAAAGAATCAGTGTTAGCGGAATATCTGCAAACTTATGAAGCCTCGAAAGCAGTGCAAACACAATTGGTAGCAAATATTGCACAAGGCTTCTTTAACCTGCTAATGCTCGATAAACAGTTAGAGATTGCAAAAGGAAACCTGGCATTAAGCGATACCTTCTTTCGGGCTACACAATTGTTACGTGATGCAGGTCTTACAAATACATTGGCTGTTCAGCAAGCCGCGTCACAGCAACAATCAACTGCTTTATTAATTCCACTGCTTGAACAAAATATTGCCGTGCAGGAAAACGCATTACAGGTATTAACCGGGCATTTGCCCGGCGTCATTTCACACAGTGCATTATTAAAAGATTTTGCAGTAGCAGAAGATCTTTCAGCAGGACTGCCAATAGCAATGGTAAGTCGCCGCCCTGATGTTCGTTCTACTGAAATGGCATTAATGGCTGCTAACGCACAGGTAGGCATAGCCCAGGCAAACATTTATCCTGCATTGAATCTAACGGCTGGAGGAGGACTTGAATCATTTAAAGCAAGTAATTGGTTCAATGTTCCTAATTCTTTATTTGGTCTTGCAGCCGGAACAATTGCACAACCTATTTTTCAAAGACGGCAATTGAAAACACAATATGAAGTTGCAAAGCTTCAACGGGAAGAAGCTGTTATCCGTTTCAGGCAATCGGTACTGCAGGCTACAAGTGAAGTAAGCAATGCCTTGATTCAAATAGATAAATTAAAACAACAAAGAGATATTGCCATTGCTCAAACAGATACATTGCAACATGCCGTTGTCAATGCACAGCTTTTATTCCGTGCTGATCTTGCAAACTATCTTGAAGTCATTACTGCACAGGAAAATCTCTTACAGGCGGAATTGAATCTTGCCTCTATTCAACGTCAGCAATTAAGTGCTATGGTTGAACTATATCGTTCTTTGGGAGGTGGATGGAGAAGTTAAAATCTTGAGATATTCAAGGGAAATAAAGAGAATTAGAAGTTGGTGGATAAAACTCACTAAATATTTCTACAACGGGGGCATCAAGCCACGTAATACAGTAAATTGATTCAAAGGGACGGACCTTCCTTTACAAGGGAAATAACTTTATCCATGATAGCTGATAAAGTGGCTGCGTAAATGTCGGTTTCATACATCTTTTTTTGATGTGCTCAGAAGTATCGCAAAAAAAAGGCTATAGAAAGTCCGGAATTAGTTGCAACAAAGAAACTGTATTAAAAGAATTATTTATTGGAGAATGAGATTAATTCGGAAGAAATATTTCACAATAATTATTTACCGGAGTTTTTGAGATAGGAAGAAAATTTGTCTTACGTAGAATCTGATCTGAAAGAAAGGATCAGCATATTGCAAATATATTACGACCCCTTTATTAGCAAGAAACAAGCT
>DATCWN010000357.1:0-4149 GCA_036566285.1 Hanamia sp. | reverse complement strand
AATGCCATCTTGTTTTCTGATTTCAATAGTTCTAAACCCAAACTTCTGAGAAGTTTGGTAGATCGTTTTCCCTGCGTTTCTTATGGATACATTTACCCGGTAAAGATCCGGGGTTTCGGCAGTCCATTGCAGGGGTTTATTTACCTTGGTTTTTAGAAAAAAAGAATCGCTTCTTCCTGCTGTGCCCACCTTTGTAGTTCCTACTGTTTTCCCTTTGGCATCCAGAATCTCCGCAACAATCTCACTGCCCGGCCGTATATTTTCGGTAAATACATTCATGGCAAAAGCCCCATCTGCTTTGGCATCAATGGCGATATGGTCAATATGTTCTTTGGGATAGGCTTCCAGGTAAACCGGGCGAAATATTCCTCCCAATATCCAGTAGTCGGCCAGGCGCTCGGCATTGTTCACCGAATTATCAGCAGACATTTTGCTCACCATTACTTCCAGTTGATTGGGCTTGCCAAACCTGATTTTATCGGTGATATTGTATTTAAAACGATAAAAAGCTCCCTGGTGGGTTTCTCCTGCTGATTGGCCATTTATTTTCACTTCGGTATCCGTCATAGATCCTTCAAATACAATAAAGACCTCTTTCCCTTTCCAGCCTGAAGGAACCGTAAAGGAGTGCCGGTAAATTCCCTTTTCATCATGAAACCTGAAATTCTTACCATAAGTAACGTAATCGCGGCCATAGTTATAGGCTCCAAAGCCTTGCTGCTCCCAATGCGAAGGCACTTCTATCTTAGACCAGACACCGCTTTTGCGCCCGCCGGTGCACCAGAAATCCCAGGTAACGGTATTCTTATTATCGGTTCCTGAAAGGTATTGTATTTCTTTTTTTGCAGACAATGACTGCGACATGCCCTCAAATCCCAAAAAGAGGAAGAGGCATCCCAGGACTATACTTTTAAAACGATTCGTTAGTACCATACCAATTGATATTTACTTATGCTTTAGATTAATGAATACAGGTTTATCACGATCACAACTTATAGCGCCGTCTTTAAATTCCAGTTCGGCCACCTGGATAAGGCTCCGGCGTGAGTCCACGGAATTCGCAGGAGCAGGGTTTTCTTTGGTTCTGCCCGGATGGGTAAAATAAAACACAAAGGCCCTGTCGCCATTAACCACCACGTCAGCATGGCCGCCAATCGCCTGGTCTTCAGGACCTTTTCCCGGTTTTTCAAGAATTCGTTCTGGCTGTTTTGTCCATTGTTGCATATCATCAGAATAATACAAACTCATTCCGGCCCAGTTATCTACCAGCATCCAGTATTTACCTTTCCATTTAAAAACTTTAGGGCCTTCGCCGCCACGGTCGCCTATGGCTTTCCCTTTATCTTCCCAGTTATTCAGGTCTTTGCTATCGGCAAAATAAATGGACTTTTTATCTCTTTCATTGTTATACCACATTCTCCAGGTGCCATCAGGCTTTTGCATTACGCAGGCATCTATCACCCGGTCGGATGCAAGTGGTAAGGTGCCCTGGTAATCCCAGTTCAGCAAGTCTTTACTGGTAAGATGAATGATATCGCGGGGATGGCCCCATTCCGTAAATATTCCCGGAACATAGGTGAGGTACATGTGATAGATTCCATCGTGCTCTATCACTTCCGGAGCCCAATGGGTGTATTCAGGCGTTAGCCTGAAATTGATATTTGCCGTATCGCGGTACTTCCATGTGGCGCCATCGGCAGATTCAGCAATTCCGATACGGGTACCATGTACCCAGGTAACGCCGGTTACATTTTGTGCATTGGCCCTGCGGTTGGTATAAAACATAAACCACTTCTTCTCTTTTTGATTCCATATCACCACAGGATCGGCCGCGCCGTCATAAACAGGATCGTGATAGAGCGGTTTAGCCGCAAGATTTCCTGGCTGTTTCTGTGCAGAAAGTAGCGTGGGAATTACCAATCCCAAAACAAAAAGAAAACAACACCAACTAACTTTTTGCATTGCAATACGTTTAATATTTATCTCCTTTACGATTTACCAATTGTTCAAAGGGTATCACCTCTGCCCTCTTCGTCCAGGCGTCGTATAATGAAATGAGCTCTTTCACCTTTTCTGGCTGTTTATTGCTCAAATCATTTGATTCAGACCGGTCGGTATTTATATTATACAAGTGCCATTTATTTTCCGGGAATTCAGAAACCAGTTTCCATTTGCCCTGGCGCACGGCGCGATTACCTTCATGCTCAAAAAACAAGGCATCGTGTCCCTTCCATGTTTGTCCTTTAAAGAGAGGAACCAGGCTCAATCCTTCCGTTGGTTTTATAGTATGGTGTTTATAAGTTTCGGGATATTTTGCTCCGGCAAGATCAAGGCAGGTAGTCATCAGGTCAATAATATGCCCCGGCTGGGAATTCGTATTTCCTGCTTTTACTATGGAAGGGCCATAGGCAATAAAGGGAGTAGAAGTGCCTCCTTCATATTCCCAATGTTTGAAGAAGCGGAAAGGAGTATTACTTACATTCGCTCCCGGAAAGCCATAAGCTGTAAAGGAAGTAGGATCGCTGGCGGGCTTCTTGCTGGCTTCAATAATTTCAGGAAGAAAGCCATTTCCCCTGATGCTTTCACTGCTTGCTCCATTATCCGATAAAAACATAATCACTGTATTTTTATCCACTCCCATTTCTGCAAGCTTATTCCTGAGCCGGCCAATATTCTGATCCATACGATCAATCATAGCGGCATACACGGCCATCATATCATCCCATCGCACTTTTTCTTCCATACTCAGGCTTTTCCAGTCAGGCACATTAGCATCACGGGGAGAAAGTTTTGCGTATTTATCAAGCAATCCCGACTTTTTCATGCGCTGGAAACGTTCTTCGCGCAGTGAATCCCATCCCTTCATGTATTTTCCTTTGTACTTTTTAATATCCTGTGGCAAAGCCTGGAGTGGCCAATGAGGCGCCTGGTAAGCGAGGTAAAGAAAAAAGGGCTTTTTAGAAGGCTGGCTTTCTTCTATAAATTTAATCGCATAATCAGTATAAGCATTAGTAGAATAATAGTCAGCTCCTGTCTCAACCGGTTTGTCATCCAAAGCAATAGTAAGTTTCTGATTGGGTCGGTAAGAATACGGCCCGAAATAACTGGATGCACCATCAATCAATCCAAAATAATGATCAAATCCCCGTTTCACGGGCCAATGTTGCGGAGCCTGGCCCACATGCCATTTACCGGCCATAAAAGTATTGTACCCCGCTGTTTTCAACGCTTCTGCAATCGTTACACAATTTTGATTCAGGAATCCCTGGTAAGCCGGCTGAGGGCGCGTGTTCATCATATCGCCCACACCCGCCTGGTGCTGGTATAGTCCGGTTAATAAAGATGCCCGTGTAGGGCAGCACCTGGAAGCATTGTAGAACTGAGTCATCTTCAGGCCTCCTTTTGCCATGGCATCCAGGTTGGGAGTTTGGGTTTCAGAACCAAAGCAGCCGATATCCGAATAGCCCATATCATCGGCCAGGATAATAATGATATTGGGTTTGGTCTTTACCTGTGTAAAGCCGGAGATGGCAATTGTCATAAAAGCAATGGCAAAAAGCCCTTTCTTTATAAACATATCATTTCATTTATTAGTACTATCCAAAATTCATTTTTTTAAAGTGGAGTATTCATTTTTGAAGACGCACTTTCTGATGAGAGCCCCTCATTTCTCTATAACTTCAACTGTTTCACCTTATCAATCTTTTGATCTTTGATACCCTCACTCCCGGATATTTTAATATTTGCCACATTATCAAAAACAAAACTGAATTTACTTTGAGACGGCTGCGCCTTAATATTAAAAAGGTCCGCTCCTTTTACATCATTCAACATAAAAGCAGGGCGGGTTTCACTTTCTAAAAAACTTACCTGCACATTATCCATTGATATATTCTTTACATGCCGGATGAAGAAACCATAAGCGGGCAGTACGCCAAATTTGGCCGGCTCGGGATATGTCTTTTCGTTTTCAGGAACCACCGCCTGAATTTTATTAAGGGCAGAGTCCAACGGGCGATAGTAGATACGAATGTTACTTAAACGAACATCCTCAATATCATGCCCCGGGATACCGCTGATGAGCGAGGCAAAATGTGAATCCGCATTATATACCATCACATTACTGATCATCACCCGCCGCAAAGCGCC
>DATCWN010000550.1:0-6453 GCA_036566285.1 Hanamia sp. | reverse complement strand
AAAATTATTTTATCTTATACCTGAACCCCGCATACAACAACCTTCCACTAACCGGCCCCCAAACCATCGAGGCATCAAAGAAATTGCTGAATGGATCTGAAGCGCCGATAATCACATCCTTTTGAAAATAGTTAGTCAGGTTTTCACCACCCACATACAAATCGAAATTTTTATTTTTCCCGATGGTTTTGCTCACCTGTGCATTCATGCTGATATACGAAGGCGATGATGCCGGCATTTGAAACATAGCCGGATTCTCCGCTGTTGATGGAATTCTTTTTTCACCAATATAATTTAGTGTGTAATCAAATTTCCATCCCTTCATTTGGTAACCCAAGTTTGCAAAAGCCCGGTGGGTTGAAGAAAAGGGCTTGTCCAAAAGTTTAGTACCGTAAGTAGTTTTTACATCAAAAAAACGATAGGCTAAACGAACGTCAAAATCTTTTACGGGAATAAAATTGAATTCAGTCTGGAAACTATTTGAAAAAGATTTCCCTTCAAGGTTATAAAATTTTATCTGGCGCACATTTTCCAAATCAACCACTACCTGGTTGGTAAAATCATTTCTAAAAAAATCAACACTCAACATAGCGTCTCGATTAAAAAGATGTAATTTCTGATCCACGCTAATACCTTTGTTCCACGCCACTTCCGGGTTTAATCCATACGCTTTGCCTGCCGTCGCTCCAATAATATTTACTTCCCTTGCACTCACTAAAGCGCCCATATTTTCCGCAAAGATATTGGCAGTACGCTGGCCCCGACCAGCACTCAATCTTACAATGGTTCCTGTGAAAGGTTCATACCTTACGTTCAATCTTGGTGTGGCAAACCATCCATATAAATTATTGTGATCTGCTCTGATACCCGCTACACCACTCAGTTTTTCACTCATGGTATAAGTATATTCAAAAAAAGCGCCGGGCACTATTTCATTTCTTTTGAAGGACTGCGTTTTGTAGAGCTCGTTGTATTTGTCTGCAGAAAAACTAATTCCCGTACGGAATTTGTGCGCTGAATTTCCAATGATACTTTGGTAAATAAGGTTTGAATAGAAATTGTTTTGTTCTGCATTATAAGTCGTCAATCCGAAATAAGAATCCTGCTGATGATTGAATGCGGATAATTGCAACCCGATACTTTTATATTTTTTCTCAGGAAACACATAACCGATTTTGGCAAAGCCTTCATAGCGGTTTGTTTTTATTCCTAAACCATAATGATCGGTAGAGAATTTGTCATCCAAATTGTAAGCTACTTCGCCCCCGGTTTTATCATCAATTAAAACCTTAGCGCCAAACTGGATCATCAAGCCTTTGGCATTATCATAATGCCAGCGGTTAATGCCACTGAACAAATTTCCTGTGGGCAAATCGCGAAAACCATCTTTATTGAAATCAACTTTATTGTATAAAAAATCATCGTGAAGCAACAAGCCTGTGGACCATTTTTTACCAACCGGCTGTGATATATTTACATTCACATCGGTTCTTCCCATATCATTTACATAACCGTTCAGGTAAAGCTTTTCGCTGTTTTCAGGCTTCTTTAATTCCACATTTATTTGCCCGGCAATACTTTCAAAGCCATTGGCAACGGAGCCGGTGCCTTTGCTCAGTTGAATACTTTCTATCCATGGCCCTGCAATACTATTCAACCCCAACGGTGTTGCAATCCCGCGTGGGCCGGGTAAATTTTCAACAGTTAGTTGTGTGTAAATTCCTGACAAGCCTAATAATTGAATTTGTTTGGAACCCGTAACCGCATCGCTGTAACTCACGTCCACACTGGGGTTCGTCTCGAAGCTCTCGCTCAGGTTACAACAAGCCGCTTTCAATAAATCTTTTGAATTGATCATGAACGAACGAAACTCTCCCAAAGCGTTGATATAAGTAGTCCGTGATTTTCCTTTAACGGTAATGGTTTTCAACTGCCCATTGGCTGCAAGAATTACCTGCAATTGATTGTTGGTAGTTATGTCCACAGAGTCGGGCTGGTACCCTGTATAACTGATTACTAATTTAGATCCATTTTCATTACGGGGAATTATAAAAACCCCATGTTCATTGGAAGTAGTTCCGGTTTCGCTTCCCGCCCAAACAATGCTTGCGCCTACAAGCGGATTAAAATTACCCTTGTTGGCTTCTGATAAAACCACGCCACTTACTGAGTTTTCATGAGTGTGTTCCTGTGCCTCGTCAATGTGGTTTTCTTTTGTAGAATCACGATATAGGCAACATTCAGGTAATGCATTATAAGCCTTTTCAGTAGCTTTTTTTAATTCGGTATCGTGCCCTACCGCTGCAATTCTAGAATGAATATCATCTAATTGAATAACGGAAGGATTATAACTGACAGCAAGCATTTCAGTTTGTATATCCCAATTTGCGGAATTGATTCCTTTTATTTTTAACGCTTTTTCAATCCGTTGTTTGCATTGGGTACACTCGCCAAAGACCTTAAAAGTATCTGAAACGATTGCATTGTTTTGCGCATGGGAAGAAAGAAAAATAAACGCTGACAGAATCAGGAGGAAAATATTTTTACCGAATCTATTATCCGGAAACGGCCATCGAAGTATGAGATAATTATATGGTAGAGTTTTCATTATTTGATATTTTAAGGCGCATCATTTAAAAGATGCAACCTGTTTGATTATCTCTTTTTAAAAGAATAATCAGTGAATGATTTTACTAAAGCTTTGCAATCACGGTGATTTAAACATCAGCAATGTGAATGCAAAAAACAAAAAGTATCAAATAAGAAAAGTACAGTAAAGAATACAGTAGTTGATTTTACTACTTCGAAGAGGTGTAAAGGTTAAAGAAGATTTATTAATTCCTGAAAGGAGTTTAGGTTCGGGCATCGTAAAACTCACAGCAGGTAAGGCAACTACAGGAATCTGAATTTGCTTTAGAAATGCTATGGGTAATTGATGATCGTTCTGAATTTTCAGCACTTTCACATGGTCATTACAGCAATGGCCCGAGGCGTCTTTGTGCATGCCGCATTTGGTACATATATTATTCTCATTGGCTTTAAGATCCCATGCAATGGTTTTGCCCATGCATTGATGAAAATAAATGGTAGCACCCGAAGTAGAAGTAAAGTAGGCAAGGGTTAATATGAGAAAAAGAAATTTTTTCATAAATAGTGGTGCAAAGATATAGGTTTATCAAAAGCATTATCAATCCGTTCGCATCCATTATGTCATTACTTCGTAAAACGGCTTCGTTATTCTTTCCTTTATTCCGAAATAATACTTAACACCAAGTAAACTATTTAAAATATTGCCATCCTATACCGGTAAACTTTATTTTTTTATTAACTAAGGCAACCTTTCAAAAAGGGCGATTCGTTTTATTAGTGCTAACAACATTTCACATCAAAAAACTCCCCATTATGAAAGCATCTCTTAAAAAAAACGGTACGACAGGCCTTTTATCTTTACCAAAATCATCGTCACATGGCTTGTTACTTATATTATTTGTTGGCGTATTCATTTTTATACAAAGTTGTAAAAAGCACGATCAAAATCCACCGCCATCCGGATCTTATGATTTAAAACTGATCGCAGATAATTTTGTTTCACCCATAACTGTGATGGATGCGCCTGATATAAGCAAGCGATTATTTGTTGTGGACCAGGTAGGAAAAGTTTGGATAATAAATGCCGGCGGACAAAAAATGCCCAATCCTTTTATTGATGTAAGCAGTAAAATGGTAAGCCTGAATCCGGGCTATGATGAACGCGGCTTACTTGGACTTGCTTTTCATCCCAATTTCAAAAACAATGGCAAGTTCTATCTTTTTTACACAGCACCTCCCCGCGCCGGAGGGCCTGAGCCAGGTGCTTCATGGAATAACCTGACCCGTATTTCGGAATTCCAGGTTTCAGGTAATCCCAATAGTGCAGATATATCATCTGAAAGAATTATTTTGGAAGTGGATCATCCTCAATCCAACCACAATGGCGGCACCATAGCTTTCGGGCCTGATGGCTATTTATACATTTCTATCGGCGATGGAGGAAACAAAGATGATATTGGACCTGGCCACGTTAATGATTGGTATAAAATAAATGCGGGAGGCAACGGACAGGATGTGCAACAAAACCTGCTCGGCAATATTTTAAGGATAAATATTGATCATGGAAGCGAGGGAAAAGCTTATAGCATCCCGGTGGACAATCCCTTTGTAAATGCCACCGGTGAAGATGAGATATATGCTTATGGTTTTAGAAATCCTTACCGTTTTTCATTTGATTTGGGCGGATCGCATTGGCTGCTTGCCGGCGATGCAGGTCAGTCATTATATGAAGAAGTAAGTGTGGTAACCAAAGGGGGCAATTATGGCTGGAACGTAAAAGAAGGAACCCACTGTTTCAATACTGATAATGATTTGGAAGAGCGCCAATCTTGCCCTTCTGTAGATTCCGCGGGCAATCCTCTCATTGACCCTGTTATTGAAATTAACAATCATGACAATCCAAAAGGCGGGATAACCCTTGCTGTTGTGGGAGGGAATGTATATCGCGGTACTTCCATTCCTTCTCTCGTTGGTAAATATATTTTTGGATCTTTATCATCAGGAGCAGCCACTGCAGAAGGTAAAATATTTTGGGCAAATCCGACCGCTGCCGGCTTATGGCCTTATGAAGAAATTCAATTGAAAAGCTTTCCCAATAATTTAGGGCAATACCTCAAAGGCTTTGGCCAAAGCCTGGATGGCGAAGTATATGCTACGACTTCAGAGCAGATAGGCCCACAGGGATCTACAGGCAAAATATATAAACTGGTTTTTGTTCGTTAATATGTGTTTAGTTATTCTGAAAAAGGTGATTGCGCTGTAGCAACCACCTTTCTTTTTCTACTAAAATATTTTATTATTTACAACAGGATTTATTTCCCTGAACCGGCGGACAAGTCACGGTACCGTAACTACAGAAGACACAACAATCGCCTTCCTTAGGTTTCAAAACAGTTTCACAATTAGCACACTTATAAAAATATTGACAAGCATCCGTAGGCATGGTTTCTTCTTTTTGGAAACCACATTCAGGGCAGGTGATAATAGATTGTAGCGTTATTGTATTTTTCATTTATTAAGCTTTTTCTTTTTGAACCCGTTCACTAATATGTTTGAAAAAAGGTTTTAAAATTTTCAGGTTTTCCTTAGTAAGAGAATAATAAATGGTTTGCCCCTCTTTCCTGGTTTCAACTATGTTGCCGTCCTTTAACTTCCGCAGATGTTGCGAAACTGCCGGGACAGTCATACCTAAAATATCAGCAAGGTCGCAGGGACATAACTCTTTTTCTTCTTCTAATAAATAAAGGATTTTAAGCCTCACTTCATTTCCTGCTAAGGCTAAAATATCAGATAGATGGTTAAACGACTTCTTAGCCGTTTTCAAAACGGCCTTACAATTCTTTATTTGCCCACGATCTGCCAATAGCCTGATACAAGTATTAGTCCCCATGATGCAAAGATAAATGGAATCATTATTTAAGCAAATACTTAAATACAATCAAAAATATTATAGTTTTGCCAGACACGGCAATAAGAATTTCAGAATGGAAAAGTGGAAATAAAAAATTGTTGCGGCGTAAAAAAGAACCGACCAGGGAATAATATGAATACTTTACAGGCAACAAAAAGAGAATATTTACTTCGGCTATTATCCGCTGCCACATTTATTATTTTCTTTCAATTATACATGGTAGCGCCTTTGATACCGGGGCTTTCAACGTATTTTAAAGTTTCTGAACAAACGATTGGCTTAATAGTGCCGGCATTTCTGATACCGTACGGCATTGCTACACTTTTTTATGGGCTGTTGGCGGATAAAGCCGGAACCAAATTAATTATCCTGGTTTCTTTTTTTCTCTTCGCCATCTTTACAGCATTCACTGCATTTTCACAATCTGTTTCTCAATTAATTTTTTGGAGATTACTTACCGGGATAGGCGCCAGCGGCGTGATTCCTATTTCATTGGCATGGATAGGGCAAACATATACTTATCAGGAAAGAGGACGGCCACTTGGTTTTGTTTTTGGAGCAGTGGCCGGTGGCGGCGCCTTTGGCGCATCCGCGGGAGTATTCCTCGAATCTTTTATAGGATGGAAAATGTTATTTCTCGGCGTAGGCGCTGTGGCCCTACTTGTATGGATTATTTTGTACCTCGCTTACCAAAAAATGCCAGCCGTTCAAATGGTAAAACAGGGTCTTACCCTGAATAAAGTTTTCAGTGGATATAAGCAATTACTGACATCACTACGCGGAAGAAAAGCCTACGTTTTCGTTTTACTAAATGGCATTTTTCATGCGGGAGTTTATACCTGGCTGGGCTTATATTTTGAAAGAAACTTTTCTCTAAACGGATGGCAAATTGGTTTGGCGCTTTTGGGTTATGGCGTACCCGGATTTTTGTTTGGGCCATTTATTGGAAGACT
>DATCWN010000567.1:0-3552 GCA_036566285.1 Hanamia sp. | reverse complement strand
AGCGATATCAAACAGATGGATTTAAGTTCAACGTATGCTCTGGGAAACGGGCTCATATTTTTGGCTATCATCGGTAATTCCTATTACAATGTTGGGTGCAAAAAGATATTGGAAAGATACACAGAAATGGAAATGGTCTTTTATACTTATGTTGTAATGGTAATCTTGCTCACACCACTTGTTTTGTATTATGAGCCTGATGTTTTTGCCCGCATTTCTTCCTTTACCACACAAACCTGGATAGGGATGGGACTCCTTACGTTCTTCCATAATTTTCTTTCCATGATCCTGTTCTTCAAGGCACTAAAAGTGTTAGATGCGATGCAGGTTGCCTTATCCAATTATTTGATCACATTCTTTGGTCTTCCTATCGCTGCAATATGGCTTGGAGAAACATTATCCGGGCAAACGATTGCCGGAGGTTTGCTTGTTTTTCTTTCTACTCTTATTATAACAATAGTGGATTATAGAATGAGTCATAAATCTGAAATGAAACCCTTAACCCTGTAAGAGAGAAAATGGAAACAAAGGGCAGATGTTGTGAGGAAGGTATGGGTATATTAAACAGGTGATATGCTTATTTATTTTCTGGATTACCAGGCATACGAAACGTACAGTATTTGAAAAAGTAAAAAAAATAAATAATCTGAACTTATATCGCAGAGAGTTACCTGAAGCAAAAGCGTTGCGTGGGGTTTAGGATAAAGAATCACTTTAATTTAAATTTATGAAACTAGAAAATCAAAAGGATGTAACAACGGATGCCATCTCGAAAGAGATGGGAGCTTTGGGCAATAATGGTATTGAAATTGATGTCAATTTTAATGGTACCGGCGAAATTCCTGAACCGGAATTTGTAAATAAAAAAGGAAAAGAATTTGACGGGCAAGTGGCAATTGTTACCGGAGCTGCTTCCGGAATAGGTTTGGCTATTTCTCAAAAATTATTATCAGAAGGCGCCCAGGTAGTATTGTTGGATATTAATGAGGAAGGGCTGAAGCAGGAATTTAAAGAATTTAAAACAAAGGCAAAGTTGTTTCCTATAGATGTTACCAAACAAACGGTAGTAGATAATGCCATTAATGAGGTAATGCAATCTTATGGTAGAATTGATATACTAATCAATTGTGCCGGTATCACGGGTGTTACCGGTGTACTATCTCACGAGGTTACCAGCGAGGATTTACATAAAGTATTTGAACTGAATTTTATGAGCTGTTTTTATACAACCAAAGCAGTTCTTCCACACATGCTGAAATTGAATTACGGACGTATTTTACATATTGCTTCCATTGCAGGCAAAGAAGGTAATGCGAAAATGCTTGCGTATTCCTCATCGAAGGCGGCTCTTATCGGAATGACCAAAGTGCAGGGAAAAGAATATGCAGAATCGGGTATAACCATCAATGCATTGGCTCCTGCGGTAATAAGAACTCCGCTTGTGGATGCGTTGAGCGATGCGTCAGTAAAGTATATGACAGATAAAATTCCGATGAAAAGATGTGGCACTTTAGAAGAAGCTTCTAATCTTGCCGCTTACATAGTTTCAAAGAAGAATAGTTTTACAACCGGATTTACATTTGATTTGACAGGAGGCAGGGCTACCTACTAAAAAAAGTAAATTGTTCTTATAAGTACAGGTATTCATTTTTGTTTTGAATTTGTGTTGATGAAATGCAAATAAGAAAACCGTTGTGATGCAATTTTTAGAAAATAATTTTATTTCCGGGTATGGATTCTTACTGAAATAATTATTAATTCAAAAAATATGCTTGATGTAAATAATTTTGACATCCTAAAGAAGTATTTAGCTGAAAATAATATTATTGATTCCAACTCCCCGGTTTCAATTCAATCTCTGCCTGGAGGAGTTTCCAACTCTGTATTAAAGATTATTTGCGATCGGGGAAGGTTTGTCCTCAAGCAAGCTCTGCCTAAGCTTAAAGTCACCAGCGAATGGATCTCTGATGTGGCACGTAGTAACGTAGAGAAAGAGGCATTGGAATTTCTATATGGAATTATTCCGGGAACCACTCCACAACTCTTGTATGAAGATGAGAGTAATTACCTGTTTATTATGGAGTGCGCACCAGAACCAAGCGTTACCTGGAAATCATTGTTGCTGAAACAGGATTGTAATTCATCTTTGGCAAAAAAAATAGGGGAGATATTGGGAAGGTTGCATCAGAATACCCATAATCTACAGGAAGCCCGTGAACTTTTTGGCAATAAAAAATATTTCCATCAGCTAAGGATTGAGCCTTTTTTTGAATTCCTGAGATTTAAATATCCTGATCTGAAAATGAATATTGACCGGCATATTGCAAATTGCCTGGAAAGGGAATGCTCTATTGTAATCGGCGATTATAGCCCGAAGAATATTCTTGTGTGTGATGAACAGGTTATGGTCATCGACTTTGAAGTAATTCATTACGGAGATACATCGTTTGACCTTGGATTTTTGACAACTCACCTGATTTTAAAATCTTTAAATGCCTGGAAATTCCGGCATAGCTACTACGATATTTTGCAGGCAACAGTGGATGGTTATTTCTCGTGTATTCAATTTGCAAAGCGGGCCGGTTTGGAACAACAGTGTGTTCAGCAACTTGCCTGGATATTACTCGCAAGAATTGATGGCAAATCTCCCATTGAATACATTTCAGAAGAAAAAGATAAGCAGTTGATCCGGTATGCCAGCCGCGAGATACTGAATACCAATATGAGAACTTATAAAGAAGTTATTGAATTTTTCAATTTCAAAATGAAATAGAATTAATGAAAATAGAACAGATTCACGCAAGACAGGTATTTGATTCAAGAGGAAATCCAACCATTGAGGTTGATGTTAAGCTCAATTCCGGTGTAAAAGGAAGAGCCATCGTTCCTTCGGGGGCTTCTGTTGGAGTTCATGAAGCGCTGGAGTTAAGGGACAACGACCCGGGTAAATTTCTTGGCAAGTCTGTTTATCGGGCAGTAGATCATGTCAATACCATACTGAACCGGAAACTAAAAGGATTCAATGCTGATTCGCAACGAGAACTGGATCAGTTCATGATTGAAATTGATGGCACTGAGCATAAAAGTAATATAGGGGCCAATGCGATTTTGGGCGTTTCTCTTGCTACTGCACAAGCAATGGCAAATGGTTTAAACATTCCTCTTTATAGTTATTTGGGAGGCCCCGATGCTAATGTATTGCCAATGCCAATGATTCAAATGATAGGTGGTGGAATACATGCCGGTAATGTTACAGAGGTTCAGGATTTTTTGATAATTCCCGTAGGAGCAAAAACTTTTTCTGAAGCGATGGAGATCGCTTATAACGTTTATAATGCAACAAGAAAAGTATTTCAAAAGCGTAATATAGCCATTGCTGTTTCGGATGAGGGAGGATTCTGGCCACAGTTTGATTCTAATGAAACTGCCTTATCATTATTGACGGAAGCTATCGAAGCTGCGGGATATATTCCATCAAAAGATGTTTCTATCGCACTGGACATTGCTTCTTCTCATTTTTATTCTGATGGTATTTATAAATTAAGTTCCGAA
>DATCWN010000416.1:0-2004 GCA_036566285.1 Hanamia sp. | reverse complement strand
GCAAAGCCAATTTGTTTTTGAGCGATGTTTTTATACAATCATTTGTAAATGCCACAGGCGTTGCTGTAGAGCTATATGAAAATGACGGAAGTGTGGGAGCAGCGCTGGGCGCGGGTATTGGCGCTGGCATTTATAAATCTTATAAAGAAGCATTTGCCAATTTAAAGCCTTTACAAAAATTTGAATCAACAAATACTCTTTTGTATGACGGCTTATATCACCAATGGAAAAAATTATTGGAGACACCTTTAAACTAAGCGTGTAAATTTATCTTCGCTTTTTTTCAATACTATTTTTTAACAAAGCCAAAATGTTTATAAGGTTATTGTAGAAAATAAAGTTTAGAAATTATACATTGACTGCATTGAATATTTATAGACTTATTTAAATCTATTTGCATAAACCTTAGTAGAAAATTTCATTTTTATTTTTCAAAACCTTATTAACTTAATTTTTCTACATTTAAAGGACTCGAAATAAAGTAATAAGGCTGAAGAACCAAGGTTTCTAAAAGCATCCTTCATGTCGCCTATCCAGCCTGTATATTATTCTATAAAATCTTTTAAGACAGTCTTTATTTTAAGCTTTCGCTAATTCCATTTGCCATATTTCTCCCATTGGATAGGAGAAAGCATCAACAGAGGAGTTTTTCATTGTGATGCTGTAGCCTGCTGCAAGAGGCGGCATATAATTCCCGTTTTTAATTATCACGGGGTATTTAAAATGTTCGTGAAGATGGTCGACATATTCAGTAATGCAGTTGTCTAATAATCCACTTATCGAAATATAATCTATCATGGAAAGATGTTGAACATATTCGCACAAACCCACGCCACCCGCGTGCGGGCAAACGGGTACCTTAAATTTTGCAGCCATCAGCATGATGCTTAATATTTCATTTACGCCTCCCACACGACAGCTATCAATCTGGCAAATATTCATAGCGCCGCTTTGTAAAAACTGCTTGAACATTACCTTATTTTGACAGTGTTCTCCTGTAGCTACCTTAATCGGGAAAACAGCTTTTGCAATGGCAAGGTGGCCTAAAACATCATCCGGGCTGGTGGGTTCTTCTATCCACCACGGATGAAAGGGAGCCAGCATTTTCATGTTTTGAATGGCTTCGTTTACATCCCATTTCTGATTGGCATCCATCATTAGTTGAATGTCTTCTCCTATTTCTTCTCTTATAATCTGCGCCCTCCGGACATCTTCATTAATATCGCCTCCTACTTTCATTTTTAAATGTGTCCAGCCTTCCTCTTTTGCCAGCCTGCTCAAGCGGCGGATTTTTTCTTCAGAATACCCCATCCATCCGGCGGAAGTAGTATATGCCGGATAACCGTTTTTCATTAAATAATCTATTCTTTGCT
Organism: Hanamia sp.; assembly: GCA_036566285.1. Classification (GTDB taxonomy): domain Bacteria; phylum Bacteroidota; class Bacteroidia; order Chitinophagales; family Chitinophagaceae; genus Ginsengibacter. Next base: position 631 of record DATCWN010000416.1, on the reverse strand, counting down.
GCTTGGTATTTTCCAGTTTTGAAAGCATTGCAATGGCTTCTCCAGGAGTTATCACATCTGTGAGATACCTAAAATCTATGCAGGCAACCAATTGCTCAGGTGTCATATCGGCAATTAATTTCCAAAGAGGTTTCTTTTCCATTTTTGCATAAAGATCCCATACCGCGTTCACAACTGCGCCGGTTGCCATGTGTATAATGCCCTTATCCGGGCCCAACCACCGCAATTGACTGTCACCCGTTATCATGTGCCAAAAGCCAGCCATGTCTGCGATTATTTCATCCATGTCTTTCCCGATTAATAATTGAGACAACGATTTAATAGCCGCAACACATAATTCATTTCCTCTTCCCAAAGTAAAAGTAAGGCCATGCCCTTTCAATGAAAAATCATTGGTTCTGAGAATAACATAAGCTGCTGAATAATCCGGGTCGAGGTGCATAGCGTCCGACCCATCAAGGGTTTTGCTTGTAGGAAACCTGATATCTTTGACTTCTATAGAGGTAATTATTAGTGACATGAATGGCTCTTTTTAATAAAGGAATAAAAAAAATAAAAGTAGTATTTTCCCCAAATAAATCATGTTGCTAATTGGCCAAACAGTAAGTTGATTTGGCTTTTTATGGGCAAA
>DATCWN010000370.1:0-3224 GCA_036566285.1 Hanamia sp. | reverse complement strand
TAAACTTAGCTTACCCATCCGCATTTTTAACATGGATGTGTATTGGCAAATGTTCCTCTGAATAAAAATAAAACCTTAGGCCGAAAAGAATAAAGAGTGTAGGCATTTTATCCTGTTAAAATGAATATAAAAGTAGGGATAAAATTTTGTCCCTGCTATTCATAGAATACCTGAAGTTACTTTATACTATTATTTAGATTGAAACTTTAATTTTTTGTCCCTCTTTTCGGGCAAGGTTCTGATATGGATTATTAGCGCAAGTGTTCCGCTTGGGCTGCAATAAAAATTGCCATTAAGAGAACCTGCAATCAGTGCAATCATTTAATCAGAAAAATCAGTGGTTCAGACAAGGTGAGGATTAGGGTTGCCAACCTTCCAAAGGTCTCATGTATGAGATTGAAAATGAAAAGGGTCCTGTAAAAGTGATAACTTGAAGTAGATAAATATTTCAATCACTTTAAAAAACAGAGACCCATGACACAAGTTAAGAAATTGGATTTTACCGGAGCAACAATTTTTTGTGGCATAGACGTACATAAAAAAAATTGGAGAGTAAATATCCAGGACAGCGAATTTGAATTAGAAGATTTTTCGCAAAATGCCGATCCGGTTCTTTTACATAAACACCTAAACCGTAAGTATCCCGGAGCTACTGTCAAAGTATGTTATGAAGCGGGATTCAGCGGCTTTAGCGCTCAGCGATGGTTAACCGGGCATGGCATTGATTGCCGGATAGTGAATGCAGCAGATGTCGCTACCACTGATAAAGAAAAGCGTCAAAAAACTGATAAAATAGATGCACGAAAATTGTGCGAGCATTTGCAAACAAAAAAGATGAAAGGCATTTATGTACCAGCATTAAATTGGGAACATGGCCGTTCTCTGGTGAGAGCAAGAGCAAGAATTGTGAGTAACCAAACCCGTTGTAAAAATCGTATATGGCAGCTGTTGCATTTTAGTGGTTTGGCTTTACCGAAAGACTATGAAGTAGGGCAATATTGGAGCCGTAGCTTTATCAAAGAGCTGCTGGCTACTGATTCTGGTAGCGAGGAATTAAAAATCACCCTCAGCTTGTACATGAAAGATTTTGTACAAACCAGGTCGTTATTAGTTGAAGCAACACGTGCCGTCCGTCAATTGTGTAAACAACCTGAATATCAAAAAGACATGGCTCTTTTAAGAAGTATTCCGGGTATTGGAGAAATTAATGCAGCGGTAATATTATTTGAGTTGCAGGATGTAAGCCGGTTTAAGCGCTTTGATAATTTGTGCAGTTATGTAGGATTGGTTCCTAATACTCATGATAGTGGCGAAACAAAAAAAACAAAAGGTATTACTGAGCGCAGCAATCATTACCTGCGAACTGCACTGGTAGAAAGTAGCTGGAGCGTTGTTCGCAAAGACCCGGTCTTATTAATGAAGTATAAAGCATATTGCCGGCACATGGAAAAAAACAAAGCCATCATAAGGATAGCCAAACATTTATTATCAAGAATAAACTATGTTTTAAAAAATAAAAAAGAGTACGTGCCAGGTGTAGTAGCTTAGGTTTTTAAGGCATTGTGGGCATCAAAAGTAATTTCTTATGAAAAAGGGTTTAGCAAAAACCAAACCCTTTAAAAACGAAATTACTTCGTCAGCCACCGAATTTATTCCTGGCAGGTTGCTCCTCAGCAGAGCCTGCTTCCGCTTGGATCCGGCATTAACAAAATTAGTAAAAAGTCAAAGTGTTTAATTAAAAGTTCTTTTACAAAGGCACCTTATCGTTTATTGCCAACTGCAGCTTTTTAGGAAATCAAACGCCTAAATTGTCTACCTCCCAAAGGATACAAGGTGCTGTTTTTGAAAATTTTAAAAAAGACCATGCGACCTTTTTGAAATAGAAAAGCGTTCGTTCATTGAAGGATGCTTTTATATTAATCTCTTCGACAATTAAATATTAATGTTTATCGGCCAGAAAAATAAAAAAATATAAAAGTTATTCACTGATGCAGCATTTTCTCATCATTGAAGGTTGGCAACCCTGCAATTCCTTAAATTTATTTTTTTGTTTTAATGACCCTCACTTTCCAGTCATCAGGGCCTTGCTGAAGATATTCCCACTTAAAAGGTTCTTTGCTTTCCGCTTCCATTTGATAATAAAGGGGCTTTGGGTCGTGGTCGTTGATGAATTCAAAAGCTTCGCCCGGTTTTATATCGGCAAAGGCTTTATAAAACATTTCATGTCGTTCTGTTGGCGGAAAAGGCCGTATGTCAAACTCATTAACTACTGAAAAACCATCATCTCCTAAACCACTTTTCACCTTTTTAGTGATGTGAACAACGTATTCATTGGGTTCCTGTTTTTTGTATATCCACGAATGCTGTCCTTCAAATTTATTTACAAAAATGGCGTGTATTTCTTTGGGGTCCTGTGCAGCAATAATTTCCATAGTAGTATTTTGCTCCATCATACCATAACGGTGAAATACGATTTGTTTCCACTCTTTTTCATTTGCTTTCCTAAGGTCGAGCAAGGTAGATATATCCGTAAACTCTCTTCCCTGAGAAGCTTCGGTGCGGGTAACTTTCACCTTCCATTCTCTTCCCCCGCGATTGAGGTATTCCCAGCCAACCACATCTCCATAAATAGAACGAAATTCATAAAAGAGAGGAATAGGGTCATGATCATTGATAAAAATAAAACTTTCATTGACGGGCAATTCCTTAAAGAGCTGTATTAATTTTTTATGCCTTTCAATAGGAATAAGCACCCGCACATCCAATTCTTCGATTTGTAATTTGTTATCCATGGTCATTTCATTTAAGCTTAAAGATGTTTCCATCTTTTATTTTATTAAGCGTTGCTAATTTTTTTGTTAACGCCGGCAAGATTACTGATTTAAATTGAGGGGAGCTTTACTATTAGAGGAAAATCTCTCATTTGTCGGATTGGTATTTCATACACTATCCATACATGAGCCATAGGTAAGCTATAGGGAAGCCTGCTATCTGCTATAATAGATTGCCACAGAATTTGGAGGATTGCTTCGTACCTCGCAACCCGGAATTCTTCGCAATGACGGGGTACTTGTAAGTGAGGCTTTTTCACTGTTGGTGGTAGATTGCCACAGAATTTTGGGGATTGCTTCGTACCTCGCAACCCGAAATTCTTCGCAATGACGATACTTATGGTGAACCACTTTCACAGTAGGGGTAGGTGGCCGCAGAATTTCGGGGATTGC
>DATCWN010000207.1:0-2552 GCA_036566285.1 Hanamia sp. | reverse complement strand
TTTGCAACAAAACATTGGCTTTTCTTTTTTGCCGGTTGTTTCGCAATAAAATAAAAGCGACGACCAAAAGAGCAAAAAGACCACCAAATAATAAATTAAATTTTTGTTGCGTTTGCGCTTCTGTTTTTGCATCCTGTATCTCCTGCTGACGGGTGGCTTCATCAAATCTGAGGCTCTGCAACTGATGCTGTTTTTCCTGGCTGAACAAACTGTCTTTGGCAGCAATGGCAATGCTTTGATACGCAAAAGCACTGTCCACATTATACATAGACGTGTAGTAACCGGTTAAAAACTTGCTGGCATCCAATACATAGTTGGTAAACCCATCGTTTTGTGCTATTGCTAATGAGAGCTTTGCATAATAAAGGCTCGAATCTGCGTTGCCAGCTTTTTGAAATAATTTGGCCATACCAAGGTAAGTTTCACACAAACCAGCATCATCTCTTTCTTCCATGTAATAAGCGTTAGACGACCTGTAGTTACGCATGGCAGCAGCGGTGTTTCCCATTTTGGAATAAATATTTCCGAGGTTATTTAAAGAAGCCCCGATAATATCTTTATTCTTTAGTTGTGAGGATAAATTATAGGCCTGGATGGCATAATATTTTGCAGAATCCAGCATATTTAATTTTTCATAAGAATCCCCGAGATTTATTAAAGCCACTGCAGTCCGACGTTGAATACCGAGGCTTTTTGAAAGAGCGAGGGATTTAAATATATAATTAATTGCCTGCCGGTAATCGCCCTGCAGGCTATAAATACTGCCAAGGTTGCTGGTAACCATTTGAATTCCTTCCTTATCCTGGATAGCTTCATATTTTTTCAGCGATTGCAGCAGCGCTTCCAATGCTTTGGGATAATTGCCTGTGTTGATAAACACATTGCCCATCAAAAGCAGGCTTGCCGCTTCTCCCTTTGTGAAGCCCGCTTTCTTAGAAAGAGGAAGCGCCTGCTGGGATAGTAACAGTGCCGTATCGGGCTTTGAATACATATAAGCGGTGCCCAATTGATTAAGCAATAACACCCGGCTGGTATCTTTTGTCTCCTTTTTCAGTAATTGTTGTAAACTGTCAATGCGATTGGTTTGTGCATTGGAAAAAAACGGAATAAGCAGCAGTAAAAATAATTTGACAATCCTTCTCATGATTTATTTTTAGTCGGTAAAAAGTATTATAAATGTGAAACCTTCTTTTCCTGGTTGTGGTTTTGCCATCGTTTTAAGAAAGCCAGGTTTCAATTTTCCAAATTAAATAATGAAATATCCTGTAAGAAGTATCACGAAAGCCAGTGTGTAGAAAAACAGGTTGGCATCTACATTTTTGAATATGGGTGGCACGCCATTAGGATCTGATAACGTTCCTGCATAAAGCTTTTTAACTCCAACATTTATTAAAAAACTTCCCAGCACAATTAACCCAAGAATAAATGAAAGATTGATAGAGAAGTTTTGCCCTATGCCGGAAAACCATAATAAATAGATGCTTAACACGCCAATTCCTGTCGTGATGAATACCTGCCATACCACATGAAATCTTGCATGTGATACCCAAAGCGGATTGGTGGCATGGGTTCGGCTTAAATCCACAATTGGCGGAGCAAAACAATACATTAGGGTTGCGAGGGTAAGCAGGATTTTTCCCGTTAAGTACATTGTAGTCATTGGTTGAAAAGTTAGTTATTAATAATAAAGATGATTGTAAGGTAAATTAATAGTGTTCGTTATTTCAAAAATATTTAAGGATAAACCAACCGGCAATTGAATCATGAACTCAGTTCCTTCATTCTCCTTACTTTGCACTTTCAATTTAAATTGTTTGAATCACAGATTAATTGGATTTATAGATTTCACAGATTTTCGTTTTAAAGTATCACAATTTTTTTGTGATTGTATCCAATCCGTGTAATCATTTAATCTTCTTAATCCGTGATTCAGACAATTGGTATCATTCCACAGATTTCCTTTTAAAGAACGAGTCTTTTAAAGGTTAAGCTTTTACTTCCGAAATTTATTAACAAGCCAACTTCCAGTTTGTATGCTTTCAGGTAATTTAAAACTTGTGCCAGGTGGACATCCTCAAGTAATATGATTGCCTTCAATTCCACCAACACTTTTCCCTCCACAACAAAGTCTGCCCGCCTCGTTCCAATTGGCTCTGGAAGTTCCTTATAAAATAATTCCTGCTCAATTTCCCGTGCATAGGCAAGTCCGGCTTGAGATAATTCCCAGGCTAATGCCCGTTGATATATCACTTCCTGGAAGCCATTGCCGAGGAACTTATGTACCTCAAAGGAAGCCCCAATGATTTTCTGCGTTATGTCTTTAAATTTTAATTCTGGCATTGTATTCATTCTACATAATTTTTTAATCCTTAATCCGTGATTCAGAAAATTATCTGAATCACAGATTTAAAAGGATTTATGGATTTCACAGATTTCATTTTAGAGTATCACGATTTTTTTGTGATTGTATCCAATCTGTGTAATCATTTAATCCCCTTAATCCGTGATTCAGACAACGGGTAATTGAATCATGAACTCAGTTCCTTCATTCT
>DATCWN010000027.1:0-5432 GCA_036566285.1 Hanamia sp. | reverse complement strand
CATACTTTCTTATATTTGCGCAACTTAAAAAAAAATTCATGGCAGTATTAGTTAATAAAGATTCGAAAATTTTAGTACAGGGTTTTACCGGAACAGAAGGCACTTTTCATGCTACACAAATGATAGAATATGGAACCAATGTGGTTGGCGGAGTTACCCCTAACAAAGGTGGGACCATGCATCTTGACAGGCCCGTATTCAATACGGTGGAGCAGGCTATAAAAGAAACCGGCGCGGATGTAAGCATTATTTTTGTGCCACCTGCTTTTGCCGCTGATGCTATTATAGAAGCCGCTGCCGCGGGAATCAAATTGATTGTTTGTATTACAGAAGGAATCCCTGTGCAGGATATGGTGAAAGTGAAAAATTATTTATTAGATACAGAGTCAAGATTAATTGGACCCAATTGCCCGGGAATTATCACTGCCGATGAATGCAAAGTTGGCATCATGCCAGGCTTTATTTTTAAGAAAGGAAAAATAGGGATTGTTTCAAAATCAGGAACCCTTACTTATGAAGCTGCAGACCAGGTGGCCAAAGCAGGGCTTGGTATTTCTACTGCAATAGGTATTGGTGGCGACCCTATTATTGGAACTACCACCAAAGAGGCGGTTGAGTTTTTTATGAATGATAAAGAAACTGATGGCATTGTGATGATTGGTGAAATTGGCGGAAGCATGGAAGCCGAAGCGGCTTATTGGATCAAAGAAAACAATACCAAACCTGTGGTGGGTTTTATAGCAGGCCAAACCGCTCCCGCAGGCCGTAGAATGGGACATGCAGGAGCCATTGTTGGCGGAGCAGAAGATACTGCCGCCGCCAAAATGAAAATCCTTGCTGAATGCGGTGTTCATGTGGTAGCCAGCCCCGCTGATATTGGAAAAACTATGGCTGAGGTGATGAAAAGGTAAATGGACAAGGGAAGAATGGTGAATCGGTGAATTTTAATTCTTAATTCTTAAAAGCTCCTTCTCTAAAAAGATTAATTGATTTTTCCCAATAAGATGCTTTTTTAGATAATCGCATCATCTTGTGTAACGTATCATTGGCTTCATTATAAAAAGGGAGCAAAATATCTTCTTTATTTTTTTCTTTAAAAATAAATTGTAAAGAAATGTTACTAATGTGCCCTGTTGACGGATCCTTTTTTTTCAGCAGATGACACGACAATAGCTTCGGCAAATGAATAAGCTGAATTTGCCGCGGGTGGCTGCTTCTGTCCAGGAAAACCAATTTCAAATTTTCTCTATCAAGCCCTACCATATTTTTATTGAGCGTTTGACTTTTATCTATTTTGATTTTGTTTTGAATAACAAAATCATCAAACTCCTTTATTAATTTATTTCTTTCTTTTTTCTTTTTGTAATTAATAATCCATGAAATCAGGAAGGCCAATAAAATTAGATTAATAATTACATAGAGAATCATATATCCGTTTGAATTCATTGGTTTTATTTTGAAGGCGTTATTAATTAGGAAGCGTATTATTTACTTCGATAATTTTAAAAGTTTTTTTGCCCGCAGGTACTTCCCAGCTTACTTTCTGACCTTTTCTGAAACCAATCAGCGCGGTGCCAATTGGTGCCAGCACAGACACTTTCCTTTGTTTAATATCTGCGTTTTGCGGCATCACAATGGTGATTGTCATATCGCGCTTGGTGTCCGTGTCTCTAATCACTACTACGGAATCAATGCGAACGATATCTTCAGGAAAATTTTCTTCAGTTACTAATTGTGCTTTCTCTAACTCCTGGCTTAATTTTGCAAAATTTTCTTTTTCATTTACACGCATGCCATGTAGATTTTTTACGTAATCGTTTAAAATCTCGTAATCTTTTTTTAAGAGTATTACCTGGTTTTCTGTTGCTGTTGCTGTCATTGTTATTGTTTTTTATTTGTAAATCTTAATTAATAAAATGGTTGAATTCTATCTTGTTAAAAAGTTTTTAAAATTTATTTATTCAGAAGATTTCCTACATTTTTTTCAAAAAAAATGATTGCCATTTTTTTATTGTGCTTTCTTTTTAAAAGCTAATAGTAAAAATGGCGTAATAAAGATTTGAAAAAAATCTTATTGTTTTGAATAAGAGGTCTATTAATAAAAAAAATGTAGAGAAATCCCCCGTAACCTATGTAATCAGGACGGGGATTGCGTTTGGAAGACTTTATATCTTGAAAAGAAAAGATTATTTAAAGGCGAATAGTCATACTTTCCTTCAAGGCAATAAGATACAAGTCCAGGGGTAATCCTCCCGGTAAAAGAAAATTCTTTTATGGCTTGTATCAATTTCATGTTTTTTAAAAATACAAAATTAAAAGTACCTGGCAAAACTTTACGCCTCTTAAAATATAATGACTCCCTTTTGTTGAATTTTATTGCCTGTATATTTGGTCAAAAAATTTTGATGATAGGTCATTAAAATGAAAACATCCTTATTGCAAAAATTTATTTGAATAAGGATGTAAAAAGAAATTCTTTTTTTAAAGAATAATTAGCCCTGTTCTTTCAAATTGAGGATTAGCATTTGAAAAAGCGGCGTTATTATTCTCTTTCTCAGCTTTTATTTTTTGTAATTCTTTTTTTAACTCCTCGCGGTTTTTCTCGATTTCTATTTTCGCTTTTTTTAATTCTTCTTTCATTTTTTCCATATCAATTTTTTGCGCTTGCTCCAGTGATTGTTTAAATTCTTTACTGTTTAATTGCTTTTGCGCTTCACGCAAACTTTTTTGAATTTGCTCCTTCATCTTTTTTGAATCTATGGTTTTCATGGCGCTGTCTATACTGAGATTGATCTTATCCCAGTTGATATTTTTCAGAGAAGCTTCAATGTCTTTTTGCAGTTTTACCTTGTCAATTTTTTGCAAAGATTCGGCCACCTGTTGCTGGATTTTATCGAAGTCTATTGCGGCCAGGCTTTTATCTACCTCTGCTAAAATCTTTTCTATATCAATATTAATATTGACTTCAGGTTTTGGTATGGTATCCGCTACCGACATTTTTGGTTGCCTGTTTTTTGAGTTCCCCTGCTTTTGAAATGCCATTGTAAAAATCAGGACAAACGTAAAAACAAATACTTTGGCGGCGGCGGGTGATAAAGAACGGAAAGTTTTCATGACGATTATTTTTATGTTTACGAAAAATCTCGTACTCAAATATACGATTGTCTTCGTATTTAGTTGCTTTTTTTTCAAAAAAAATTATTAAAATATCCGGAGGCATTATTTTCGCGCTTAAGTTTGCTAAAAAGCGAAATGAAGCCTTTTTAAAGAATGATGTTTTAGTAAGATTTTTATAAAAATTAAATGAATGAATACAAAAGCGGATCAGTGGGGTTTAACCGGCGCCCATATCGAACTTTTCAAAAAAATATGCGGCGATAAAAATGTAATTACCACGGAAGAAGAAATGGCGCATTATGCTCATGATGAAACAGAGCACCTTCATTTTTTACCTGGCGTTGTTTTAAAACCCCGAACGGCAGAGGAGATAAGTGAGGTTTTTAAAATATGCAATGAAAATAAAATTCCTGTTACGCCGAGAGGTGCGGGAACCGGCCTGAGTGGTGGTGCGCTGGCGCATTTAGGTGGCGTGCTTATTTCTACGGAAAGAATGAATTCGATATTAGAAATTGATGAAAAAAATTTACAGGTAACCACAGAGCCAGGCGTAATTACTGAAGTGCTACAGGATGCGGTGAAAGCCAAGAAATTATTTTATCCACCCGACCCTAGCAGCCGTGGCTCCTGCTTTATTGGTGGAAATGTTGCGGAGAATAGTGGCGGCCCCAAAGCGGTCAAATATGGTGTAGTAAAGGATTATGTGTTGAATCTTGAAGTGGTTTTGCCTACAGGAGATATTATCTGGACGGGTGCCAGTGTTTTAAAAAATGCTACCGGTTATAATCTCACTCAATTAATTGTTGGAAGTGAAGGCACTTTAGGAATTGTTACTAAAATCGTTTTAAAATTAATCCCTCTTCCACAGTATGATCTTTTAATGTTGGTTCCCTTTAATGATGTGGAAAAAGCGAGCGAAGCGGTAAGCGCTATCTTTCGTGCTGGCTACACGCCAAGCGCTTTGGAGCTGGTGGAAATAGATGCTTTAAAAATAGTGAGCCGATTTGTGGATAGTACGGCGGTGCCTGTAACGGATGATATTGAGGCACATTTAATCATTGAAGTGGATGGCAATCATTTAGATACTTTAATGATGGAAATGGAAGCCATATCAGAATTGCTTTTGCAATATGATTGTGGCGAAATATATTTTGCAGATGACAATGCGCAAAAAGCAGAACTCTGGAAGCTGCGTCGTCGTGTGGCTGAAGCGGTAAAAATTGACGGATTTACCATTGAAGAAGATACGGTTGTTCCGCGCTGGCAATTGCCCGCCTTAATAAAAGGAGTAAAAAAATTAGGAATTGAATACGGGTTTAAAGCGGTTTGCTATGGCCACGCCGGAGATGGCAATCTTCATATCCGGATAAAAAAAGAAGGAACTTCCAACAGCCAGGATGACCCGGAAATTATAAAATCTTTACGCGCATTATTTGTATTGATAAAAAGTTTGGGAGGAACCATAAGCGGCGAACACGGAATAGGCCTCGTTCAAAAAAGTTACATGGATATTGTTTTCTCAGAAAAACAATTAGACCTGATGCGGGGAATTAAAAAAGTTTTTGACCCCAATAATATTTTAAATGCCGGAAAGATATTCGATTGATATTAACTAATATTTAGACAGCGGTTGATTTAATTTCGCTTCCTAAACTTTGTGTTTGAAAAAATTTGCTGAAGCATTTAAAACAAATAAAGATGAAAAAAGCGTTTGTAATCTTTTTATTATTGCCAGTTTGCTTTCATGTGAAGGCGCAATCAAATGATGAGCCTAAAGATGAAAAAAAAGGTTTTCAAAAAGAAAGATTATTTACCGGAGGAAGCGCCAATGTTGGATTTTCCAATGGAACTACAATGCTCGGCCTTACGCCGCAGTTTGGATATAGTATCACTAATTGGGCGGATGCCGGAATTACTTTTAACCTGAATTATATTTCACAAAGAGATTATCAGAATTATGGAGATAAGCTAAGGCAGACAACTTACGGCCCAGGCGCATTTGTAAGGTTATTTCCTGTAAATTTTTTATTTGGTACCGCACAATATGAATACAATATTATACGTCAGAAATATATTCCACCAACCAACAGTGGTTCATCTTCTTCACACGACCAGATAAATGCAAGCAGTCTCTTAGTAGGTGGTGGATATGCCGGAGGAAGATACAAAGGCAGTAATACATACTATTACCTTTCCATTATGTGGGATATAATGGGAGATAAAAATTCTCCGTATATTGATGGACTCGGAAGAAGCAATCCTGTCATTCGCGCGGGTTATAATATCGGATTATTCCAGGGAAGAAGGAGGTGATG
>DATCWN010000015.1:0-2851 GCA_036566285.1 Hanamia sp. | reverse complement strand
GTGTGAAAATGAGCAAATGTGAAAATGTGAAAATGTGAAAATTAGCCAATGTGCCAATAAATCCTAATCGTTTAATTCCTTTTTAGCCTGAAATAATTGACGATGTGAATGATAAAATGGTCAATTAAATTTTTATATTTTTTGTTAAGTTTATTATTGTTAATTCAAACGACCGTGGTTAAAAATTACCTATTTATTTCCCGGCGTTTATTTATTATTCAAATGCTTATTACATTTACAAAAAAATAAAAGAGCATGCAATTACTGAATCGAAATTCTGATATTTCAAACATAAGCTACGTGCCCACAGGCGAGCGTACCAATACCAGGTCCTTTATTGCGAATGTATTTTTGCTGATGTTTATTGCCCTTGGTGTCTCCGCTTTATTCGCGTGGCAGTTTTCAATCAACGACCAGCTAATAAGTTATCTCGTGGCACCAACCGGGCTTACAGGTTTGGGTAAAATAACTTTGTTTGCTCCATTGGGTTTTGTATTAATCATGTCTTTCGGATTTCAAAGGCTTTCATCCACTGCATTGATGGCGTTGTTTATGGCGTATGCCATTATCAACGGAATCAGTTTCAGTTTTATCTTACTGGCCTACACACCTGGTTCCGTGTTAGGATGTTTTCTTTCAGCCTCCGCCATGTTTGGCGTAATGGCCTTTATGGGTTACACTACTGATAAAGACCTGACTAAATTTGGCCGCATATTAATGATGGGAGTGATAGGGGTTTTGATAGCCATGGTCATTAATTATTTTTTAAACAGCAGCCAGTTGGATTATATCATCAGCATCATAGGCGTCATGGTGTTTACCGCCCTTACCGCTTATGATGTACAGAAGCTAAAAAGAATTGGCGAAGGTTTGGAATACGAAAGTGTATCGGCAAACGATACAAAAAAGATGTCCATTCTTGGTGCATTAAATCTTTATTTAGACTTTATAAATATCTTTCTTTTTCTGCTTCGCTTGTTTGGAGACAGAAGAGGATAAAAATTAAAACTATTAATAAAAGAGACGGTTGGAATGCCGTCTCTTTTTATTTAAAAACCGGTGTGTTTTATAAACTCTTTGTCAACCAATTTCTCATAATTCAAATACCAATTCATTTTTTACCGGACAAGAAATAATTGCAAACGACGGACAATACTTCTTTTATTTTAAAAACTTTAAGGATAGCGGGGAAAACCATCTTCTTACTTTAAAAACAGAACCTGTTTTGGTAAATAAGTGATCTTCAGATTTTTTACGGTATCCAAAATTTGTATCTATTACGGTCAGGTAAATACTCATTTGGATATAGGCTTCTATCGATGCCTATTCAGGGCTACTACACTATTTTAGGGCTGATCATTGTGTATTCATGCTTCACCATTTCCAAATAAGTCAATCATTTAACCGGATGTTAGCAGGTATTGAATCCAGGCTGTAATAGGTATGGCTAATCTTGCTTCCGTTTAATGTAACTATCCGGAATCCAGATGGATCTTTACCTAAGGGTTTGCCAACCGGGCCCGTTGTAACCATCTCCAAATCTCCATCCCAGCCAATTGAATTTTTATGAAAGTGCCCGGCAAATATATATTTTATGCCGTGCTTATGAAACAGATCCAGATAAGTTTGCCTGCGTGCCAGGGGAATATTAAAGTAGCCATTTTTTTCATCCGGAGCACTGGTGAACCATGCAATATGCTGGAAAACCACAATATTTACATTCTTTATTTTACTGGCCTTTTCGAGCGTTGAACGCAGCCATGCATCCTGCCTGTCTGCTTCCAATGGTACAAGAGACGGATCGAAGAATAGGGAAGAATTAAGGACTATCCCATATAAGTTGCCCGATCTGAAAGAATAGTAATCGGGCCCAAAATGTTTTCGGTAATTAGAAAGTCCTTTTTCTGTAGGTTGAGTCGTTCCCACATCATGATTTCCTGCTACATTGTATAATGGTATTGAAGGATCAAGTTTAGCTGCGATCCGCTTGTATTCAGCAATTTGTTGCTGGTTCTCCAGTTGGTTTACCAAATCACCGCATACTACAACAAAGGACGGGCGTAAACGGTTCGCTGACTCAATGGCCTTTTCAAAATTAATAGTTTCTTTAGTGAAAACGGAATCATTAGTAAACATCCCGAACTGCGTATCAGCCATCTGAAAGAAAAAAAATGGCTTCGTATCAGTGGTAGTGCGTGTAAAAGAGCAAGACACCAAAATGATCATAATAAGAATCGTTAAAAAGAAATGGTGTCTTTTAGAAATATAACTTACCTGTTTTTTTTGTGTACCGATCATCATGAATGATAATTTTTTAGTTAAGAAATTGATTATTTACAATTAATATCCTGTATTGAATTTTTTATCCAACCAGCTTATAATTCTTTGCAGAGCCGTTAATCGTTGATATTGTGGCCGCCTTGATAAATAGGTTGCCAATCTACAAATCTATGGAAGTAAAAGGCATAATAAAAAATATAAAAGGTCTCAATTTGCCAAACAAAAGATTCTTTAAAAAAAGACCTGGCTACAACAAAAACTTTCGTTTATTTATTGCCTGAGTATGATGAATTTATTATCAGTTATAAAGATAGAAGTGCAGTGCTTCCCTCGGAATATAATCATAAAGCGGTTTCCAACAATGGTTTATTCCGCCCGGTGATTTTAGTAAATGGGAAAGTAACCGGCTTATGGAAGAGAACTTTTGAAAAAGATAAGGTAATTGTAGAAGCTCAGCTTTTTAAAACGACGGGTAAAACGATAAGACATGTTGTTGAAAACGAGTCTGGAAAATTCAGAAGATTTTTAAGGATAAAAAATACTTTCTGATTCCGGCAATATCAGTAAAGCT
>DATCWN010000570.1:0-12189 GCA_036566285.1 Hanamia sp. | reverse complement strand
GGCTGATCAAACTCAACAGGAGACGCATCCTCTACCAGGATTTTTACAATCTTTCCCGATACTTCGCTTTCTATTTCATTAAACAGTTTCATGGCTTCAATGATACAAACCACTTTACCGGGTTCCACTTCGTCGCCTACGCTTACAAAAATGGGTTTACCGGGCCCTGCCTGACGGTAGAAAGTACCAATCATCGGGCTTTTTATGGTTATGTAATTTTCAGCTTTTGCGGATGTTTCGTCTTCTTTCTTTCCATGTTGTTCCGGGGCAGCAGGGGCAAAAGATGGAGGAAGTGCACTTTGAGGTAGCGCCTGAACTACTGATGGCGCATTAGCATACTGTGAAGCTTCTTTCTTTTGCTTGATAGTAATTTTAAAATTTTCCTGTTCAATACTAAGCTCGCCAATGTTGCTTTTATTGACAAGCTTTACCAACTCCTGAATTTGTTTTATGTCCATATTGGATTTATTAATTAATGAAATGAAAAAGGATAACTAAGATAGTGTAGAATTGAGAATTAAGAATTAAGAATTAAGTTTCAGGTAGTAGGCATTAGGAAATCATCTTCGACTATGAACCAATAAACCCAATAAACTAATTAACCATTTCGCCATTGACCATTCACCAATTACTCTTTCACTCTCTCTACATACTCACCTGTTTTGGTATTGATTCTTATAAGCTCGCCCTCATTGACAAACAAGGGAACGTTCACAGTAGCGCCGGTTTCCACCGTTGCGGGCTTTAGCGTTCTTGTAGCGGTATCGCCTTTCATACCGGGTTCGCTGTAAGTAACCTTCATCACAATTTTATCGGGAAGCTCCACTCCCATAGGTAAGTCTGTTTCTGTATTGATCAGCATGGATACTTCCTGGCCATCTTTTAAAAACTGTGGAGCATCCACCATTTCCGGGGCCACTGCTATCTGCTCATAGTTCTCTGTATCCATAAAAGTGTAGCCTGTCTCATCTTTAAATAAAAACTGAAAAGGTCTCTTTTCAACTCTTACCGGATGAATCGTTTCGCCACTGTTCCAGGTTTGCTCAATAGTCCGACCGTTATCCACGCCTTTCATTTTAGCCCATATTTTTGCGCCGGCACGGGCAGTTTTGTTTTGCCCAAATTCAATAACGGTGTACAGGCTCCCGTCTATTTTTAGTATTAACCCGGTCCTGATATCTGAGGTAGATGCCATATAAAATATTTTTTTTAAGGCGCCAAAGGTAAATTAATTGTTCTATTGTTCTTGGGATAATTGAATTTTTTATTACCCCGGTAAATCATTACTACAGATTATTACGATGTTAAATTACTTAATTTATAAAACAGGTTTTGATTCAATGAATTAGTTTAGCACCTAAAAATTTACTCTTGAAAAATTTATTCTCTTTACTTGCCTGTATCTTAATTTCTTATTCAGGATTTTCGCAGGCTCCTCCAACAGAGGAAACGCCCGTTTACCTTCGTTTTCCAACCATTCCGCAATTCACTGTGTATAAGGCTCCGGACAGCACCACGTTTACACGTGAAAGCTTAAAAAAAAGAACCCCCACTGTATTTTTTATTTTCAGCCCGGATTGCGAGCATTGCCAGCACGAAACGGAAGCGCTTACAAAGGATATTAAAAAATTCAAAAACGCGCAGATAATAATGGTTACTCATCTTCCCTATGCCGAGATGATGTCATTTTATAAAAAATATAAAATTGCCAACTATCCCCAAATTACTATGGCGCGGGACGCCAAATTTTTCTTCCCCGTATTTTTCAAAGTCCGTAATTTCCCTTCCATTTTTGTTTATGATAAAAAAGGAAATTTAAAAAAAGGTTTTGAAGGAAGCGTAAAGCTGGAAGATATTGTGGCGGAGCTGTAATGATATCTGATGTTTGATGTACGATGTGTGATGTACGATGTCTGATGTACAATGTGTGATGTACGATGTCTGAAAGCTGATGCCTGAAAGCTGAAAGCTCATAGCTGATAGCTGACACCAGAAAGCTGATGCCTGCTACCAGATATTCATTAATTCATACCTTTGCCCCACAATTTTTTTTACATAAACAATATAGTACAATGAAAGTAACCGTAGTAGGCGCAGGCGCAGTAGGCGCCACATGTGCCGACAATATTGCCAGGAAAGAGCTTTGCGAAGAACTGGTAATGCTGGATATTAAAGAAGGAATTACCCAGGGAAAGGCAATGGATTTTATGCAGAGCGCTGCCTTATTAGGAAGCGATACCAAAATTATTGGCAGCACCAATGATTACACAAAAACCGCCGGAAGCCATGTGGTTGTTATCACTTCCGGCATACCGCGCAAGCCCGGAATGTCGCGTGAAGAACTGGTAGGCATTAATGCAGGAATTGTAAAAGATGTTACCACAAAAATCCTGGAACAATCTCCCAAGGCCATCATCGTTGTTATCAGTAATCCGATGGATACCATGACTTACCTGGCTTTGAAATCTACGGGGCTTCCCAAAAATCAAATCATTGGAATGGGTGGCTTACTTGACAGCAGTCGTTTTAAATACTTTTTATCAACCGCTATGAATTGCTCTGCTCAGGACTTACAAGCTGTGGTAATTGGCGGTCATGGAGATACAACAATGATTCCTTTAACCAGGCTGGCAACTTATAATGGTACTCCGGTTTCCAATTTATTGGACGAAGCTACATTGAAACAGGTAGCGGAGGATACCAAAGTTGGTGGTGCCACGCTTACCAAATTATTAGGCACCAGCGCCTGGTACGCTCCCGGAGCTGCCGGAGCTACTTTGGTAGAAGCCATTGTACGTGACGAAAAGAAATTAATCCCTTGTTGTGTGATGCTTGATGGTGAATACGGTCAGAAAGATATTTGTATAGGTGTACCTGTTGTGGTAGGGAAAAACGGCTGGGAAAAAATCATTGATTTCAAGCTGAATGACGAAGAACAAGCGGCTTTCAATAGTAGCGCTGACGCTGTAAGGGCGATGAATGCAGCATTGCAGTTGTAATTTCTTTTTCTAAAATAATAAGAACCCGCTGTATGATGATTACAGCGGGTTTTAATATTATTACTTATAGATACAATTCCTCCTCTGCAGGAGTTTGGGGGAGGCCTCAATCCACCACCTCATAAATCGTTACAGCCTTTGCTTTATGCTTTAAAGAAACTTCACCTACTTTTTCACAATGAAAGGAATCTTTTACTTTTTGATAAGAATCTTCACTGATAAGGATTTGCCCTTGTTTTGCAATACTTTGTAATCGTTGTGCAGTATTTACCGAATCACCGATAACGGTATAATCGAGGCGGCGCAAATTAGCCGAACCAATATTTCCGGAAATCATTTCGCCATGGTTAATACCGATAGATAATTTGGGCAAAAATGATAATCCTTCGGCAAACTGGGGCATTTTTTCAATTTGTTTCCTTACAGCAAGGCAGGCTTCTATTGCCCTGTCGAGATGAAACTGTCCTCTGAAAATCGCCATGATGGCATCTCCCATAAATTTATCAATGTACCCATCCTGTGCAATAATTTCTTTTACCATCACATCAAAATAACGGTTGAGCAATTTTACCACCACATCTGCAGGCTCTTTTTCTGTAATGGCTGTAAAGTTGCAAATGTCAATAAAGGCCACTGTTCCCTCAATATTTTCACTCATTAACAACGACGATTCAAATTCGCGGCTGTTCATAAAATTGAGTACATTTTTATCAACATACATTTTTAAAATATTATTTTCACGAATGGCTTCCACGGTTTCATGCAGTTGTGCTACATATTTGATCGTTTTTTGAATCGTAACATCAAGGTCTTCAAAATTGACAGGCTTACACAAAAAATCATAAGCACCACGGTTCATGGCTGTGCGGATATTATCCATATCGCCATAGGCTGAAATAATAATAGATTTTATCAGCGGATTGTCTTCATTTAATTTTCCAATTAAAGTCAATCCGTCCATTCCCGGCATATTAATATCGCTCAAAACAATTTCTATATCAGGATGTTCACCTATTTTAGCGAGCGCCTCAATGCCATTGGTAGCAAAAGTAAATTCGTATTTCTGTTCGCGTATCTGACGACGGAATTTTTGCTTTATGAGTACTTCCAAATCAGTCTCATCGTCAACGACTAATATTTTTGCCATTATTCACTTTTTTTTAATTTTTGTTTTAATGCCGTAAAATCAAGTGGTTTGGTAAGAAAGTCATCAGCACCAAGGCTCATCGCCTGTTTGTAATTATATTCATCTCCATAGGCCGTAATCATCATTACTTTTGGTGGCGGCGTACGGTACTTTTGTTTGATGTGGTCAAGTAGCTCCAGCCCGCTCATTCCCGGCATATTGATGTCGGATAATATCAATACAAAGTGATGATTCTGCCGGTTGAGGTAATCAAGCGCTTCGTTGCCTGAGCTTGCAAATGCAAAATCCATTTCGCCGCTTTTGATCTCTTTTCTAAAACGTTGTTCAAAAAGCGTTTGCATATCTGGCTCATCATCTACAACTAAAACTTTCATTGTTGTTATTTTAATTACTATCTTTTGATAACACGAATTTCTCTCACAAATTACACGATTCTAAAATAGACTACCCAAGGATTTTAATACTTTGATGTGGTTACAATTTGTGACCACATCTCTGAGTTTTTATTTTACTGGCAATTCAATAATAAATTCAGTCCCTTCTCCTTCCTTTGTTTCCACTTTTAATATGCCTCCATGCGCTTTTATAATATCATAACTCAGGCTCAAACCCAGGCCGGTCCCTTCTCCTGTTGGTTTTGTAGTAAAGAAAGGCTGAAAGATTTTATCAACAATATTTTGTGGAATGCCGGGTCCATTATCACAAACTTTTATAACAACCTCCCCCCGTCCCTCTCCGGAGAGGAAGCGGCTGGTGCTTACAGAAACAGTAGGCTGGTAATATTCACCCTTTAGGGGGCTAGGGCGTTTGACTGCATAAAAAGCATTATTAAATAAATTCAAAAGCACTCTTCCAATATCCTGCGGAATAACATTTATTTTTCCAATCGTTTCATCAAAATCAGTTTTCATCATGGCATTAAAACTTTTATCTTTTGCCCTTAATCCATGATAACTCAACCGCAAATATTCATCTGCTAAAGTGTTAATATCCGTTGGCTCTTTTTGTCCACTACTTTTCCTGGAATGTTGCAACATTCCTTTTACGATAGCATCCGCACGCTTGCCATGATGATTTATTTTTTCTTCGTTTTCTATCAGATCTTCTGCAAGTGCTTTTACTTCATCAGTATTTCCTTTTTCAATTTCACCTTTCAATTCTGCAAGTAATTCTTTATTTACGTCAGAAAAATTATTAACGAAGTTCAAGGGGTTTTGTATCTCATGTGCGATGCCTGCAGTAAGTTCTCCGAGCGAGGCCATTTTTTCAGATTGGATGAGTTGCGCTTGGGTTGACTTTAATTCTTCAAGTGTATGCAGCAGTTCTTCTTTTTGGCGCGTGAGTTCTGACGTACGCTGTGCCACCTGCACTTCCAATTCGTCCTTTAGCGAAGCCATGATCGTTTTCTGTTCGGCTTCTTTTTTTGTTTTAATTTTTTCTTTATCCAGCGCCTTTTTCTGCCGGTTGGTAATAAACCACATAGCAATCATCCATAAAATGGAAAAACCGAGTGCCGTACCCAGAAGGTTTTTCCAGGCGCCGAACTGATGTTTATCAGTGAGTTGAGCAATATCGCTAAACAAAGACAAAATAATAAAAGGAGCGATTGCGAGCAACACCGGCCTGGCTTGCCGGAATTCTTTTTCACTGTATAAAATATAAATGAGGTACAATAAAAGTAAATGCGAAAACCATTTTGTAACAGGCCTTCCAGCCTGGAAAAAAATGTACGCTACAAGTAGCATGATTGCTGCATACATGATGTATGTAAGTACTGTATCCCATTTTGGAAGACTAACCTCCGTCTGCATAGATTGGCGCAGATATCTTACAATAATAATTGCTAAAATCAATTCAAAAATCATGTTTGAACAATTTAATTACGGTTGGTAAATCAAAAATAGTTTAAATAAATTTTGATTTTTAAATGACATTGAACAAAAAATTGAAATTGCTTTTTTAGAAAACAAAGATTACATGTGTGTTATAAATCAATGAAAAAATTTCAAAGGGCTTTGCTATGCATCGTCCAAAAAAGAGCCGTATTATTTGTTTGTCTGCGGCTATTGCCTGAACCAGGATTTACAGGATGATCCGGACCATTTCACATAATTCTGTCAATCACATAAACCCCAGCTCATATAATTGGCAATTGAATAATAAACTCACTTCCTTCTCCTTCTTTTGTCTTCACTTTCAAATTGCCGCCATGCGCTTTAATAATATCATAAGCCAATGACAAACCCAATCCTGTTCCCTCGCCTGTTGGTTTGGTAGTAAAAAACGGTTGAAATATTTTATCTAAAATCTTTTGTGGAATGCCGTTGCCATTGTCTTTCACTGAAACTTCTATATTGCCATTGATTTTTTTTGTACTTACCAAAACAGTAGGTTCCTGTTCTTTGAACCCTCCTTTGGAGGACAGAGAGGCCGCATAAAAAGCATTATTAAACAAATTCAAAAGCACCCTTCCCATATCCTGTGGGATGACATTTACTTTTCCAATCGTTTCATCAAAATCAGTTTTCATGGTGGCATTAAATGATTTGTCTTTTGCCCTTAATCCATGATAGCTTAACCGCAAATATTCATCTGCCAAAGCATTTATATCCGTTGGTTCTTTTTGCCCGCTGCTTTTCCTGGAATGTTGCAGCATTCCTTTTACAATCGAATCCGCCCGTTTGCCGTGGTAATTTATTTTTTGTTCGTTTTCTTTGATACCATCAGCAATCATCTTTGCTTCCTGCGCATTTCCATTTGCCAATTCATTTTTCATTTCATTAATCAATTCTGTATTTAGTTCAGAAAAATTATTTACAAAATTTAAAGGGTTTTGAATTTCGTGCGCGATGCCCGCGGTAAGCTCACCAAGTGAAGCTAGTTTTTCAGATTGTATCAACTGTGCCTGCGCAGATTTCAACTCACTTAACGTGTTGCTCAAACTATTGTTTGCGGCAGAAAGTGAAATGTTCGATTCGTCAAGTTCCTTCCGCGTCAGTGAAAGGTCTTCTATCATCCTGTTAAATGCACGTCCTAATTCGCCAATTTCATCCTTACCCGGTTTTTTTATCCGTTGGGTTAGGTCGCCTTTGCCTACGCGATTTGCGGCATTTCGCAGTGCCAATACAGGCACTGAAATAGTTCTCGCCAGCCAAAATCCGAGAATAATGCCGATAAGAAATACGATACCGCTTACGATCAATGAGGTCTCCCTGACTTTCTTCTGGCTGTCTACTATTTCTTTTGTATTAAATGCAAGCAGTATGGAACCAGACATCACAGGAGTAATAAACGGCGCCTGCTTTACAATAATTGAGTCACTGGAAGAAACCGTTGGGGAAGGGTGTTCGTTTTCGGGAAAAGTTTTAAAAACCGAAGATTTTATTTTGTAACCGGTGTGATTGTCATTCCATACTGTATCAATCTGAAGCATGCTCACAAATTTTAAACGCGGGTCACCTTTTACAAATTCCATCGCGGTTTGCACCCCTTCAAAGTTTTGCTCTCTTATTGCAATCTTCACACCTAAAGCGACTGAGTTGGCAAGATTTTGTACTTCGTTGCTATAATTTTTTATTAATAGCTTTCCACGCTGATCAGGGAAATAATAAAGCGTAAAAAAGGTAAACATTAAAACAATACTTAGTACCGTAAGCCAGATCTTTGTTTTAAGAGTAAGGAACATTGTTCAATTTATTAATTATTCTCCGGCATTAATTATCACATTCGCTTTTGAGCACATGATCAAATGAATCCTATAATTTTTTTCCTTCAACCAGTATCGTTTTTATTTGGTCGTTAGCGGCTACCTGGTCCAAAATGCCAATAGCTCCCGGATTTTGCGCAACGAATGCTTCCAATTCAGCGGCAGAATTAAAAAAATACGGTGCAGCCGCTTTTCCCTGAAATACCAATGCAAGCCAAAATTTATTTAATTCATCAGGGCTCATTCCATACAATACCTGAGAGGTACTTTTCCCGGCAGGTGTATTGGTCTTCATCAGGGCAATAGTGATTTTAGCTCCGCCGCGCCATCGTTGTTGCTCTCCCATAAAAATTGACTTTAATTCAGAAAATTTTAATGAAGAGGGAGCGCCCTTTTGGTTGCCGATAACCGTAAGCGATGAAACCTGACATGCAGCTGTGTTCGCACAAAAAAGAAATAACACTATAAAAAAGGGCTTTGTGAAATAGAAGATGTTATATCGTGTTATTCTGTTCATTTTCTTAATTAAAATCCAATGGCAAATTGCGCGGTTATTTTATCAATATTCTTCTCTATTTCTGAATGCAGATGCTGGTATTCTAATTTAACAACAGTCAAATAACTTATCTGGAAACGAACACCAGCCACGATGGAAGTTGTATTGTCTTTATCAAAATAAATTTCTCCGTTTTGATATTGAAGGTCATCCAGCCGGATGTAAGGAATTAATTTATCTGTGACCTTGTAGCCTGTATAAAGATAGGCAGCTAGTGTATTTTTAGAGCCTGTGGTATCAGTTTTGTTAATGCCAAATGTGCCTTCTGTAAGTAATTCAAATTTATTACCAAAATAGGACACCGAACCTGTGAAAAGATTTTGATTCACTTTCCAGTCCATTACTTTGCCCATTACTGTAGCGCCTTTGGCGACGGCATCATTATAATATGAAACGCCTATGAACAGTTTATCTGCAGGCTTGATGTGAACTGCTGCAGTAACCGATTTTCGCTTATCATTATCAGCCACAGCCGCTGAACCAAGGCCGTTTCCAATTACCACATCGTAACCAAATTTCAGCTTCCCAAAATCATGCCCCTGTAAACTAATTCCGGTAGTATGAAGTGGTATTATATCAGCCGCGAAAAGTAATGGCCGCTCAATTGTGGGATATAAAACCCGTCCGTGATGGTACGTATTATTCCAATAATTTAAAGGGGTGTGTATTTTACCGAGAATTAAATTGTTATTGCCCTGTATGTTGTATTTAATAATAAGCCGTTCAATACTTACAGAAAATTCTGTTGACGAAGAGGGAGTATATTTAAAAACGCTTTCGCCGAGAAAAGAAATACGGTCGGTAAGTTCAGAAGTTATGAAAAGATCCTGTTCATCAAAACCGAAAGAAGCTTTGCCTTTTTCGTAAGTACCAAGAACATCCGCAAATCCTCTTATTTGTGTATTTTGGGCAGACAATAATAAAGAAAAAAATAGGCTAAAAGCTAACAGTAATGTATAAATGGCCTTTGTTTTTTTTGGTATCATAAATAATTTATTAAAATCAGTTTATCGATGAAATACCGGCCGGAAATTGAAAACTAAATTTACATCAAGAATTTTTATCACCAATAAAAAATTAGTGAATATGGGGCTAATGCCATGGCATCAGAGGAAGAACAAACTTTTTTAAGCACTTTTTTTAAAAGCAAAGCGGTTCCGCACAAAGCCAGGATTGCACTAAGTTTCACGAAGAATAACTTCCAGTACGCAGTAAATTTATAGAGACAAATCTATCTCCTCTGGAGGGAGTAGGGGAGGCATCAATCCACCACCTCATAAATCATTACCGGTTTTGCTTTATGTTTTAAATCCACTTCGCCTATTTTTTCACAATGGAAAGAATCTTTTACTCTTTGATAAGAGTCTTCACTAATAACAATTTGCCCTTCTTTTGCAATACTCTGTAATCGCTGAGCAGTATTTACGGTATCTCCGATCACCGTATAATCAAGGCGGCGAAGATTAGCGGAGCCAATATTTCCCGAGATCATTTCGCCACAATTAATGCCGATAGATAATTTAGGTAAAAAAGATAATCCTTCTGAAAGCTGGGGAAGTTTTTCAATTTGTTTTCTTACCGCAAGGCTCGCTTCAATCGCCCTGTCGAGATGAAACTCTCCCCTGAAAATGGCCATGATGGCGTCTCCCATAAATTTATCAATGTATCCATCCTGGGCGATAATTTCTTTTACCATCACATCAAAATAACGGTTCAACAGTTTTACCACCACATCTGCGGGTTCTTTTTCGGTGATGGCCGTAAAGTTGCAGATGTCAATAAAGACAACCGATGCATCAATATTTTCACTCAATAAAAGAGACGATTCAAACTCGCGGCTGTTCATAAAACTCAGTACGTTTTTATCCACGTACATTTTTAAAATATTGTTTTCACGAATGGCTTCCACGGTTTCGCGAAGCTGCGTTACATACCGGATTGTTTTTTGAATGGTAACATCGAGGTCGTCAAAATTTACCGGCTTGCATAAAAAATCATACGCCCCTCGGTTCATGGCTGTTCGTATATTTTCCATATCGCCATAAGCCGACACAATAATAGATTTTATCATCGGGTTGTCTTCGCTCAATTTACCAATCAGCGTCAATCCATCCATGCCGGGCATATTGATATCACTCAACACAATATCTGTGTCAGGATGCTCAACTATTTTAGCCAGCGCGTCATTGCCATCAGTAGCAAAACTAAACTCGTATTGTTGTTCGCGTATCTGGCGGCGAAATTTTTGCCTGATGAGCATTTCCAAATCTGTTTCGTCGTCAACGACTAATATTTTTGCCATTATTCTTTTATTTTTAATTTTTCTTTTAATGAAGTAAAGTCAAGCGGTTTGGTCAGGAAGTCATCAGCGCCAAGGCTCATCGCCTGGTTGTAATTATATTCATCTCCGTAAGCAGTAATCATCATTACCCTTGGTGGGGGCGCCAGGTATTTTTGTTTTATTTGCTCCAATAGTTCCAGCCCGCTCATTCCGGGCATGTTGATATCGGATAATATCAAAACAACTTCATGGTTTCCATTGGCGAGATAAGTAAGCGCTTCGCTGCCTGAATTAGCAAATATGAAATCCATTTCACCTCTTTTAATTTCTTTTCGGAAGCGTTGTTCAAATAAGGTTTGGATGTCTGTTTCATCATCTACCACTAAAACTTTCATTGTTGTTTTATTTTAATTATTAAGTTTAATAACACGAATTTTTTTTACCAATTTCACGAATTGTAAATCCAGAACAAATTGTACCTTTTACTTATCGTGTATGCTCACCCCGTTAACTGGCAAGCTGATTAAAAACTCCGTAAATTCTCCTTCCTTTGTTTCCACTTTCAATGTGCCTTCATGCACTTTTATAATATCGTAGCTCAAGCTCAAACCCAGTCCTGTTCCTTCTCCTGTGGGTTTTGTGGTAAAAAAAGGTTGAAAGATTTTGTCCAAGGCTTTTTGCGGAATCCCGCTGCCGTTATCTTTTACGCAAATCTGTACTTTCCCGTCCAATTTTTTGGTACTCACAAAAAGGGTTGGCTCATAACCATTCAACAGTTGCTTCCTTTTTTCAGCAACCGCATAAAAAGCATTATTAAATAAATTCAGTAATACCCTTCCCATATCCTGTGGAATCACATTTATTTTTCCAATGCCCTCATCAAAATCTGTTTTCATGGTAGCATTAAAAGATTTGTCTTTT
This sequence comes from Hanamia sp., assembly GCA_036566285.1. GTDB lineage: Bacteria > Bacteroidota > Bacteroidia > Chitinophagales > Chitinophagaceae > Ginsengibacter. Next base: position 579 of record DATCWN010000570.1, on the reverse strand, counting down.
GCCCGTAATCCATGATAGCTCAATCGTAAATATTCATCGGCTAAAGCATTAATATCTGTGAGTTCTTTTTGCCCCGTGCTTTTCCTCGAATGTTGCAGCATTCCTTTTACGATGGCATCGGCCCGCTTGCCATGATGAACAATCTTGTCAAGATTTTGTTTTACATCTTCTGCAATTGCCCTTGCTTCATCAATATCTCCTTTCTCTAATTCTTCTTTCATTTCATCAATAAGCTCATTGCTCACTTCCGAAAAATTGTTGACAAAGTTTAATGGGTTTTGAATCTCATGTGCAATGCCTGCAGTAAGTTCACCGAGCGACGCCATTTTTTCTGATTGGACGAGCTGTTTCTGGGTTTCTTTAAGATGGAGCATTGATTGATTCAGTTGGGTATAGGACGAAGCGTTTTCCAATGCGATAGCTGCGTAAATGGCTATGTTGCGCAGCATGTATAGATGGTAATCACTATAGGCATTCTGCTGGAAGCTCTGAACGGTAATCACTCCCAGTTTTTTCCCTTTTGCACTTAGTGGAAGATAAATCAGCGAAACAGCCTGGTCTCCTGCTACGGGCGTGGGT
>DATCWN010000412.1:0-4891 GCA_036566285.1 Hanamia sp. | reverse complement strand
TAAACTTTTAGGCGGTTGAATACCGGGACAAAAACAATGCATATAACGATCATGGCGAGAGGCAGTCCGAAATAATATTGCACAAAACGCATCCCATCGGTGTAAGCCTGCCCAGGTGCGCTAAGAAAGGTAATTGCGCTTGCCTGCGTACCCATAATACTAAGCAGCACGAGGTACCAGGGCATATCCCGGTTACTCAAAAAATATCCATCCAGATTTTTGGTGGTCCTGCTTTTATAAACACCATAAACAATAATGACGCTAAGCGTAACAATAAGTACCACCCAGTCCTGTACACTCATATCAGCTTGTTATTTATTTTATTGATTAGAAAGATAGAATTCGTATTAAAAATTCCTCTTAATTCCTTACTTATATGATTGGTGTTTGAAAATGTTTTGTAATGAAATAATAGAATACCACCTGCAATAGCAGAAAAACCACCACAATAATGTAAAGCCTGTTCCAGAATTTTTTTTCAGTTTTTTGCATACTTTCTTATTTCTTATTCCTTGTTTTTTTATTTTTTATTTCCCCGGTTTCGCCAATAGATTAGCAAATAACCGGTAAGCCCCGGGAACTCCTGCCGGTAATTGCCTGAAGAAAACCAGCCCGGAATAAATAAATCTTCCTTTCCCATAATCAGTGTAGATAAGGCTTCCAGGCTGACCAGCTTCTCCTTCATCGTGCATGGCAAACAAAGACTTATAATTGTTTTCAAAGTTGATTGCATGATACGTACTGCGTTCCTGTATCCAGTTATCGAAATCTTTTTGCGTGATCTTATTCGGATAATTCATTAAAATATTATTCGGATCCAAAAATTGAACGGCGGCATTTTCATCAGTAACCCTGTTGCGCGAAATCGTGAAAGGATAAGGCCCTATCCTGGCTTTGACCGGGCCAATATTATTGTTGGTGTTATATTGTACCAGTAACACGCCACCATCTTTTACATAATTCATCAGCACATTATAAGAGTCGTTTAACCATTCATAAATGTTATACGCTCTTACTCCCGTAACGATCGCGTCATATTGCGCAAGGTTACTTTGGGTAATGTCGCTTTTTGAAAGTGTGGTTACTTCGTAACCCATTTTTTGTAAGGCATCCGGAATCTTATCACCGGCGCCAGGAATGTAACCTACCTTTTTCCCTGAAATGGCAAGATCCACTTCTACGAGTTTGCTGGTGGCCTTCGGAAAATAAATGATGTTGGGAATATGAGGATACGCAAATAACTTTCTATAAGAATCATATACATTATTGCCGTCTTTTACCGATCCATTGATGGCTTCGGAATTACTCTTGCCGGGTTGCTTTAATGAATAATAAGAATCGCCACCCCTGGAGGTTTCAATAACATTTTCTGAAAAAGATTTTGTTACAGGGAAAGTATTTTTTGAAGATCCGTTTTCCATAGAAGTGAAAGTAATTTTCACCGGTTCATTATTTATTGATAAGGCGATGTCAGGCTCTGATTTCAATTTCGCTGTTGGTATGATAAAAAGTGGCTGGTACTCTTCGCCTTTCACCGGGTCGTTGGATTTATATTGAATAGGAATTTGATAAACGATTTTTTCTCCATTGAAATTTATAGTTACTTCTGCAGATTCAGGATCGTTTTCGGGTTTACCGATCAATGTTTGATCGCTTACAGAAAAAGATCCTTTGGTCATGGGTTCTTCCAACCAATAAGGCTGTGAAATTTTTGCAGTAGAGGGGATCAATATGGAAAAAGAATGATTCACATTTTCATTCTCAGGTAATGGAGCATTCAATACGAAATTGTTGTTTTTTATTTTTACAGAAGCAATGCTAACGGTGCTGCCTAAACGATTATCAGCCGAAAAATTTATTCTAATAGAATCGCCCTGCACGGCAAACATGGTATTGGTAGTGGCCTCCACATAAAGCCCGGCACATTCTTTTATTATTTGCTTTACTTCTTTAATTTTTTCGTCAGCCCAATAGCCTTTCATTTTTTGTAATGATTGGTAAATATTTAAAAGCCCGGGCAATGAATTTTCCGGATGCTGGAAAGAATAATTTTTTATCACATTGGAAATGCCGGATTGCAGCGATGTAGCATTCAATCTTCCCCAGCCTGTTGTTACGCCGTCCATTAAATCCTTTTCAGGAGACGAACCTTTTATCGTTTTAAAATATTCTAATTGTTTTCCTCTTGAAGCCGACACGCCAAATCCCTGGCTTTTATGCTGGCTGCGGCTTTCAGCAGCTATTTCACCATAGCTTTTTCCTAATAAAGAATTGTAACCACCTGCATCAATTTTAAATTGATTACTGCCGGTTGTGTTCAGGCTTCCAAAATTGAAAGTGTTCCATAAGAGCCTTTTTGCCTGCCAGGGTTTTACGCCGTATTTAAATTGTTCAGGAAATTTTGTAGGATCTGCGGCGGCGTCAAACGCTTCGCCGGCAAGTATTGCCGATGAAGTATGATGGCCATGCCCACCTTCGCCGGTGGTAGGGAAGCGGGTAATAATTACATCGGGTTGAAATTTTCGGATTACCCAAACCACATCGCTCAATATCTTTTGTTTGTCCCAAAACCGGAAAGTTTCTTCCGGGCTTTTAGTGAAACCAAAATCATAAGCCCTTGTAAAAAATTGCTCGGCGCCATCAATTCTTCTTGCCGACAAAAGCTCCTGTGTTCTTATCAAACCCAGTTCCACGCCTTGTTCATCGCCAATTAAATTTTGCCCGCCATCACCGCGTGTCATACTCAGATAGCCCGTCCGGTACAGTTTTTCATTAGCGAGGTAAGCCAGTAGCCTGGTATTCTCATCATCGGGATGTGCGGCGACATATAGCACGGAACCCAGCACATTCAGTTTTTTTATTTGCTCAAAAATTTGAGAAGAGCTGTAAGTTTTTGGAGATTGGCAAATCGCCGTTAATGAACAAAAAACAGTTAGTACTACTAAAAAACATTTACGCATTTTAATTCAGATTATTTCACGAAAGTAAGGCAATTGATTACATAACGAGTCTGCCCGGGTGTCGCAAAAGGTTGCCAACCTTCAACCACTGCATTTCAGTTTAAAAAATATATTTCAAAGGTTGGCAACCTTTAATCCCCAAACCAACCTCCCGTCTTTGCGAGGCGCAGTGCTGACTTCAAATTATTACAGACTCTCCGCACCGAAGCAATCTCATACTATGCTCGTCTTATTTACTGGTTATGAGATTGCTTCTGCGCCGGAAGTAAGCATTGATTAGAAACGATCCCTGGCGCATCGCAATGACGAAAACTGAGACCAGCAATCATAGAACTGCAAACGCAATAACAAACCAAGGCAGAGTCAGTGAACATTATACTCCTTTTGTAAAGTTGCCATAACATTTTTCAAACCCTCTTTTATCCTGGTTTTTAATAAATATATTGAAAGATCATTAGCCTTCCTTTCGGCTCCGACATACAACAGATATTTATTCAATAGTTGTTTGTCCAATGTAAGCAATTGTGGGTTACCGTCAGGCATAAACACCGAATTCAATATATCCGGAGTAATCCCGGAAGAGGCAATGACAACGTCTGATTGAAATAATTTTGATGACAAATCAAATGGAAATTGTAAAGTGTTTTCCTTTTCTCTTTCAAGAACAAAATCGCAATCATTATAATACGTCGTAATGACATTATACAACTCTGCATTTTTTATATACCTGAGTCCACCGGAATTGCGAAGCTGTTGAATTGTTACATCATTAGGCTTTAAGGGAAGATTTACTGTCAGGAAGGAATTATAGTAATAGATCAATTTACTATTCTTCTGTACATCTCCTGATTCTAATATAGAAATTAAGGAATCAAATTTTGATCCTCTCCAGGCTTTTACGTTTAGAACTAAATTAAGCCATGATGTATCTTTTTTAAGATCATCGTATAATGAACGTGCATATTCTTTAGCTCTCGCATGGTCTGTAATATTCTCCCTGACGTTTTCTGCAATAAAGCCCATCGTTACAGCAAGAAATATCATTATGAACTCAAGAAAATATTCTCTGAAATTTTTTCTATTGTGATGCAAATCAGGATGATGATGTACTTCCATATTTTCATTTTCAGGATGAGAATTTACAGTTTCGGAGTGTAGTGATGCAATATTTTCTTCATTCAAAGCAGGCTTATTCTCCACCTCATCTAATGGTGTCATTTCGTTTTCAGATACATTTTGATCTTCGCTCATAGTTACCAAACCGCTGTCAGGCGGCCGTTGTTTTTCGCTTATACTTTTCCCCTATATTTTGGGTCAAAATCCACCATCCATTCAATACCGTATTTGTCTCTAAACATTCCAAAATAGGAACCCCAGGGACTGTCGTCAATAGGCACTTCAACATTTCCACCTGCTGAAAGTCCGCTAAATAATTTGTCGGCTTCTTCACGACTTTCTGCACTAACAGATATCTTAGACCTGTTTTCATTTTCATTAACTTTTCCCATAAACTCGAGGACATCATTGCCCATTAAAACGTTTTTGCCAATTGGCAAAGCAATGTGCATTATCTTATTGGCCTCATTTTCTGCTATCGGAGTTTCAGGGCCCGGTATATCTTTGAAGCGTACAATCCTTGCGAACTCTCCGCCAAATACTGATTTGTAAAAATTGAATGCTTCTTCGGCATTTCCGTTGAAGTTAATGTGCGGATTGATAAGTGCCATAATTTATATTTTTAAATTGTTTTTTTGTGTCTTATTCCAAATGTCTCCAGGACTTCTTTTGAAATTGTATAATGTAATTTACAACCCTACTTAAAATTGGAAAAATTTGTTTCGTGTGCCACAAATTAGGGCCTGGAGACATTTAGAATAAGAAACACAAACAATTTAAAATCTGCCTTGGTTCGTGGCACACGAAACAAATTT
>DATCWN010000343.1:0-3709 GCA_036566285.1 Hanamia sp. | reverse complement strand
AAAACTTATAACATTCATTTTCATAATCTGAAAATTAATGAGATTTATTGGGAATTTTTAGTACAAATTCACCTCTTCCTTATCCCACTCTACTTTTACTTTTTGTGAGAAAATGGAATCAATGGACTTTCCGCAATAATCAGGTTGTATGGGAAGTTCCCGGCTGTAGCGGCGATTAATTAAAACACAAAGCTCTACTTTTTTGGGGCGGCCAAAAGATAATAAAGCATCTAAAGCAGCGCGAATAGTTCTTCCGGTATATAAAACATCGTCAATGAGAATTACCTTTTTGTCTTCAATGGAAAAAGTGATATCAGTCTGGTTGGCTTCGCGTAATTCTTTACGAATATCATCCCGGTAAAAAGTAATGTCTAATTTTCCATAGGGGAAATGCTGTTCAGGTTTTATTTTTTTTAGCTGATTAAAAATTTTATCTGCTAAAAATATTCCCCGTGGCTGTAAGCCTATCAATACTATTGAAGAGAGGTCAGCATAATTTTCTATTACCTGGCACGCCAGGCGCTCAATAGTTATCTGAAGCTGATGTTTATTTAAAATTGTAATCATTTTCTAACCTCTCCTAAATCCCCTCCATGTGAGGAACTTAGGAGTTCTTTAATATTGTTATTTTTACTTCTTTATTTTTTATTCTTTATTCCTTATTTTTTATTTATTCGTCCGGCTTCTTCCTCCATAAACGGATAACGATAATCCACTGCCGGAGTAAAAGTTTCTTTAATAGTCCGTGCACTTAACCAACGGTATAAATTTAATATACTGCCGGCTTTGTCATTAGTTCCGCTTCCCCTGGCGCCACCAAATGGCTGCTGCCCCACCACAGCACCGGTTGGTTTATCATTGATATAAAAATTACCGGCACTGTTCGCCAATCTTCTCGTGGCTAATTCTATGGCATACCTGTCTTCTGCAATCACAGCACCTGTGAGCGCATAAGGTGATGTGGTGTCCACTAATTTTAATGCTTCTTCAAATTTATTTTCATCATAAACATACAGAGTAAGCACGGGGCCGAAGAGTTCTTCACACATGGTTACATACCTGGGGTCAGTAACTTCAATCACCGTAGGCTCAATAAAATATCCCACTGATTTATCGCATTTGCCGCCCACTAATATTTTTGCATTCTTATCTTTTTTCACTTGTTTAATATAACCTTCCAGCTTATCAAAACTCTTTTCATCAATCACCGCATTTATAAAACACGTAAAATCCTCAACAGATCCCATCTTCATCGTTTTTATCTCGGCAATTAATTTCTTTTTTATTTGCGCAGCAAGATTAGAAGGAATATAGGCCCGTGATGCAGCAGAACATTTTTGACCCTGGTATTCAAAAGCACCCCGGCAAAGTGCCGCTACTACTACATCTACATTCGCGCTTTTATGAACCAAAACATAATCCTTACCACCGGTTTCGCCCACTATCCTTGGATATGATTTATAAATTTTTGTATTCTCCCCTATATGTTTCCACATGCTTTGGAAAACCTTAGTGCTTCCTGTAAAATGAATTCCGGCAAAGTCCGGATGATTAAAGCAAACATCGCCTAATGTGGGGCCATCTACAAAAACCAGGTTAATAACGCCATCAGGTAATCCCGCTTCTTTTAGAATACGCATAAACACTTGAGCACTGTAAACCTGTGTATTAGCACATTTCCATACCACTACATTACCACACATCGCCGGAGCGGTGGGAAGGTTTCCTCCAATGGATGTAAAATTGAACGGTGTTATGGCAAGCACAAATCCTTCAAGCGGGCGATACTCCATCCTGTTGTTCATTCCCGGGCCACTAATGGGTTGTTGATTATATATTTCACTTAAAAAGTGTACATTAAATCTTAAGAAATCTATCAGTTCACACGCAGCATCTATTTCTCCCTGAAATGCATTTTTACTTTGTCCCAGCATGGAAGTAGCTACCATGTCAGGGCGGTATTTTGTTGCCAAAAGCTCAGCGGCTTTTAAGAAAATATTAGCCCTGTTTTCCCAACTGGTATTTGCCCATTTGTCCCTTGCTTTCAGCGCTGCATTAATTGCCTTTTTTACATGCGAGGCGTCTCCTGAATGAAATGAACCGAGAACATGGTTTCTTTCATGCGGAGGGCGAATTTCAACTTTGTTTCCCGTGCGCACTTCCTCACTTCCAATGTACATAGGTATATCTCCTTTGGATTTTTTCAACTCCAGGAGTTTCTTTTTTAAAACGTCTCTTTCAATACTTCCAGGCGCATAATTATACACCGGCTCATTATGAGGCATCGGGTAATAAAAACTTCCAATATTCATAACTGATTAAATTTTACAACAGCAAGATAGCTGTGGTAGTTTAAAAATAGTAATGAAACCTGGCAAACGAAACTGAATCCGAATTTATTTTTTCAGGTACATTACTTCTTTTACCAAATTTACTGTTCGGGGAACGTCTGGTAAATAGGCGGCCACCAGGTTAGGCGCATAATGCATAGGCGCATCTAAAGAAGTGATGCGGCGAACAGGAGCATCCAGGTAATCGAATCCTTCCTTTTGAATGCGGTAAGCCACTTCAGAAGACACAGAGGCAAAGGGCCATTGTTCTTCCACAATCACCAGCCTGTTTGTTTTTTTAACGGATTCTAAAATGGTATGCCAATCCAAAGGACGGATGGTTCTTAAATCAATCACCTCTGCACTTATGTTTTCTTTTTCCAATTCATCAGCCGCGCTAAGCGCCACCTTCATCATTTTATTAAAAGAAACGATAGTCACATCTTTCCCTTCACGGGCCACTTTGGCTTTACCAATAGGGATTATATATTCCCCTTCTGGAATTTCTCCCTTATCACCATACATTACTTCGCTTTCCATAAAAATAACAGGGTCATCATCACGTATAGCACTTTTTAATAAGCCTTTGGCATCATAAGGATTGCTTACCGAAATCACTTTTAATCCCGGAATGTTGGCGTACATGGCCTCGTAAGCAGTACTATGTTGAGCGCCCAACTGCCCTGCACTTCCATTTGGGCCACGAAAAACGATGGGACAACTCACCTGGCCGCCACTCATCGCCAGCATTTTTGAAGCGGTATTAAGTATCTGGTCAAGGGCAAGATTGGCAAAATTCCAGGTCATATATTCCACAATAGGACGGAGTCCGTTTTGTGCGGCTCCTACGGCAATGCCTGTAAAACCAAGTTCCGCAATTGGAGTGTCTATGATTCTTTTTTCTCCAAATTCCTGAAGCATGCCCTGGCTAACTTTATAAGCGCCATTATATTCTGCAACTTCTTCTCCAATCAAAAAAACTCTGTCATCACGTCTCATTTCTTCTTGCATTGCTTCGCGCAATGCTTCTCTGAAGGCAACTTCTTTCATCAGTAAATTTTAATTTTAAATGCTTTGAAAATCATCGTTAGTTATCAAAAATGATAGGCAAAATTATCGGTTACGGGGCAAATAATCAAAACTCTTATTTCAGCATGGGTCGTTTTGGGCTATCAGCTACCAGTTATGAGCTGAAGGCTGATTGCTGATTGCTGAAAGCCGATTGCTGTATCAGTTCATTATCTCTGAAAGCTTCTTCAATAATTTTTCTCCGAAAATATTTTTAGCGATAATGACTCCATCTTTATCAATTAAAACATTGGAAGGAATCGCTTTGATGCCATACAGTGCTGAGGTAGGATTGTCCCAGCCTTCCAGGG
>DATCWN010000338.1:0-9760 GCA_036566285.1 Hanamia sp. | reverse complement strand
TCAATTATTTTGAAAAAGATCTACTTTTCTTTATTTAAATGATTTATTCTTTATTTAATCGATTGCAGAATTTTAAAAATTGTCATACTACACTTCTATGACAGCATCGGATGATAATGAAAAAGATATTTTATTATGGAGCCATTTCAAAAATGGCGATGCAGAATCTTTTGTAAGTATTTTCAGAAATTATTACAGCAATTTATTTAACTACGGCTATAAGATTACCACTGATGTGAATCTAATAGAAGACTGTATCCAGGAACTTTTTATTGACCTGTGGCGCAGCAATGGAAAGGCAGATATTCTTTCTTTAAAAGGGTATCTTTTTTCAGCCCTTAAATTTAAGCTGATAAAGGGGATTACTAAATCCGGGCATACAAACAGCTACACTTCTGAAGTTCATGAAACTGCTTTTGAAATAAGCCGCGAGATGCTTTTAATAAACGATGAAGAAAATAAAGAACTTAATCAAAAAGTTTTTAACGCCATAGAAGAATTATCGCCAAGGCAAAAAGAAATTATTTATTTGAAATTTAATCAGAACCTCAGTTACGAAGAAGTCAGTGAGATCATGCACATTAGCTACCAGGCTGCACGTAATCTTCTTTATCAATCCATCAAAATATTAAAAAGTATAATGCTCATTTGAATCATCTGCCCACTATTTTAAAAATAGTTCCGGCAATTTCATCCTTCTTTAATTGGATGTCTTTCAATTTAGCGCCATTTTAAAATTAAGGAATTCGTATTTTTGGCGTTAACATTATTTATAGCTCTCAAAATTTATTATGCCGAAAAGTATTGACCTCACCGATTCCATGGAAAAAATTCCTGTAAAAATTTTTGCTACTCCAAAAGACGGATCAAAATATGTAGCACAGGTTATTGCCGACCTGATTAAAGAAAAAAATGCCAATGGCAAAAATGCTGTGATAGGTCTTGCCACAGGCTCTACACCAAAATCACTTTATGCTGAACTGGTACGCCTGCATCGGGAAGAAGGGTTAAGTTTTAAAAATGTGATCACTTTTAATCTTGATCAATATTACCCAATGGAAGCTAATTCGATCAATAGCTATCATTATTTTATGCGCAAATATTTGTTTGAGCAAACAGATATAGATCCCAAAAATTATTTCTTACCGAATGGGATGATCCCGAAAGAAAAAATAAAAGAGCACACCTTAGAATATGAAAAAAAAATAGAAGAAGCAGGAGGTATTGATCTGCAAATTTTAGGAATAGGAAGTAATGGCCATATTGGTTTTAACGAACCCGGATCTCCTGTTTATTCAAAAACAAGATTGATCACCTTAGACAATTCTACAAGGATTGCCAATTCGCATGAATTTGGAAATATTTCTGAAGTGCCGCGCATGGCAATCACTATGGGAATCAGCACGATCATGAAATCAGAACGTGTTATTTTAATGGCCTGGGGCAAAACCAAAGCGCCTGTAATTAAAAAAGCCGTAGAAGGAAAACCGACTGAAGAAATTCCTGCTTCTCTTCTTCAGCACCACGATAATTGCTTATTTGTACTCGATGAATTTGCCGCGTCTGAATTAACAAGATTTAAATCGCCCTGGCTTACAGGTGAATGTGAATGGACTCCGCAAATAATAAAAAGCGCGGTTATAGATATGTCGCTTCAATTGAACAAACCTGTGCTAAGCCTCACCAATCATGATTATAATGAATTTGGCCTTAGCGACCTGCTGGTGGAAAGAGGAGATGCTTATGAAATTAATCTCGAGGTGTATTATATGCTTCGCGACAGTATTACCGGATGGCCCGGTGGAAAACCGAATGTAGAAATTCCCAACCATCCTGAAAGAAGCACTCCGTTTCCAAAAAAAGTTTTGATCTTTTCACCACATCCCGATGATGACATCATAAGTATGGGCGGCACTTTTATGCGGCTTCATGACCAGGGGCATACAGTTCATGTTGCTTATCAAACCAGCGGAAACATTGCCGTTACGGACGAATTTGTTACCCGATTTCTTGACTTCACGGTAGGTTTTGAAGAACTATTTCAAATTGACAATACTATTAGCAAAAACCTATTTGACAAAGTTTCCTCTTTCCTGATTCAAAAAAAATCAACCGAAAAAGACAGTCCTGACATCCGCGAAATAAAAGGTTTGATACGCCGATGCGAAGCACGCGCTACCTGTAAATATGTGGGACTCAAAGAAGACCAGATTCATTTTATGAACCTGCCTTTTTATGAAACAGGGACTATTGAAAAAAATCCAATGGGCACCGAAGATATTGATCTAACGGTGAAGCTTATACGTAAAATAAAACCTCACCAGATTTTTTGTGCAGGCGACCTCGCCGATCCGCATGGTACACATAAAGTTTGTCTTGATGTAGTTCTGGCTGCATTAGAAATTATTAAAAAAGAACAGGGTAATGAATGGCTGAAAGATTGTTACATCTGGCTTTATAAAGGCGCATGGGAAGAATGGGATATTGACGAAATACAAATGGCAATACCTATGAGTCCTGAGCAGGTCAGGAAAAAACGTTACGGTATTTTTATTCATCAGTCACAAAAAGACAGTGTTCCTTTCCAGGGAAGTGATGAGCGTGAATTCTGGCAGAGAGCAGAAGAAAGAAACGCCAACACCGCTGATCTTTATGCACGACTTGGTCTCACCAAATATGCAGCTATAGAAGCTTTTGTAAGATTGAAGATTTAGGGTTTAGAAGGTTTAGAATGATTTTAGAAAGATGCATTGATACCAACATCGTCATAAACAAATATCTTTCAATGACATCAAACATTCTTCGAAAAAGTCCTTGGAAAAACCTCAAACATCAATTGCTGGCTTGTCCTTGCATTTTCATTTCATTTTTAATTTGTCCGGCTTCGCCAAATTTTTTTGCAGCCTTGATAAAATGAACAAAAAGAGGATGAGGGTTTTCTACGGTGCTCTTCAATTCAGGATGATATTGTACGCCTATAAAAAAAGGATGGTTAGGAATTTCTACAATTTCTACCAGCCCTGTTTGTGGATTCATACCGCTTGCCATCATGCCTGCATCTTCAAATTTTTGTAAATATGTATTATTAAATTCCCAGCGATGGCGATGCCTTTCATTAATTTCTGTAGTTCCATAAATGGAATGAGCAAGTGTGTTTTCTTTTATGGTGCAAGGATAAGAACCCAATCGCATGGTGCCTCCTTTGATGGTGATTTTCTTTTGCTCTTCCATCATATCTATCACCGGATTCTGTGTATCAGGATTCATTTCCGTGGAATCAGCATCTTTAATTCCTAACACATTTCTTGCAAATTCTATGGCAGCCATTTGCATACCAAGGCATATTCCAAAAAATGGCAGATGATTTTCCCTGGCATATTTTACAGCTATTACTTTTCCATCTACTCCCCTGAATCCAAAGCCAGGTGCCACCAATAGCCCATCGAGTCCAATTAATTTCTCCTCCACATTTTCTTCGGTTATGTATTCGCTATGCACATTTATTACTTGCACTTTGCAATCGTTCATGGCGCCGGCATGTATAAAAGATTCGAGAATAGATTTATAAGCATCCTGCAATTCAATATATTTTCCAATAAGTCCAATGGTTACTTTTTTGCCCGGATGTTTTACTTTCTCTAGGAAGCCTTTCCATTTGGTAAGCTCTGCATCGTGATAATTGGTGATATTTAATTTTTTAAGAACAATCAAATCCAGTTTTTCACGAAGCATCAAAATGGGCACTTCATAAATAGTGGAAGCGTCTGCCGATTCTATAACTGAATCTACTTTCACATTACAAAAGAGGGCGATTTTTCTTTTCAGTTCATCATTTAAAGGATGCTCGGTGCGGCAAACTAATATATCAGGATGCACGCCGTTTGCGCTTAATAATTTTACGCTTTGCTGTGTGGGCTTTGTTTTTAATTCTTTAGCGGCTTTCAGGTAAGGAATTAAAGTAAGGTGAACAACGAGGCAATCTTCCACCGGAAGCTCCCATTGAATCTGGCGAACGGCTTCTATAAAAGGAAGGCTTTCAATATCGCCAACTGTTCCTCCAATCTCAGTGATAATAATTTCAAACTCGTTTTTTTCACCAAGCAACATCATGCTTCGCTTGATTTCATCGGTAATATGTGGAACCACCTGAACCGTTTTTCCTAAATAATCACCTTCCCTTTCTCTATTAATAACTGTTTGATAAATACGTCCCGTGGTTACATTGTTGGCCTGGCTTGTATTGATGTTTAAAAAACGCTCATAATGGCCAAGATCCAGATCGGTTTCGGCACCATCTTCCGTTACAAAACATTCACCATGTTCATAAGGATTTAAGGTACCCGGATCCACATTGATGTAAGGATCAAATTTTTGAATAGTAACTTTTAAACCCCTTGCCTGCAAAAGCTTTGCAAGCGAAGCGGCAATGATTCCTTTGCCCAGGGAAGAGGTAACACCACCAGTTACGAAAATGTATTTGGCCATATTTTTATTGACGTTTGTTTAAAAAATAAAATGCCATTCAAAACAGCCATAAAACCAAAGCAGGTTGAATTGAACGACTTAAAAAAAACTGACCGCGGAAAGGGAAAATGATTAAAAAAAATCCGTGAGGTCGTGCAAACTTACAGCTAAATTTTGTTGCCAAAAAGTAAAGGTGATAGTTTGTGGAAAATTAAAAACAGCGGATGAAATATTATGTTCTTTTCTATCAGATATTTTCTGAACATAGGGAAGTTCTTTTTCTGAGCAAAGAGAGAATCACAATAAGAAAAATGGAACCATAGTAAATCCATTAATGTCTCAATTTGGAGCCACCTATGTCACGGGTTTTTATAATGAAGAAAGCTTTGTTGATTCACCCTTGTTTATGCCCTACCCTGATTATGGTTTAGAAGTTCACCGCCATCTTTCACTTATGCATTTTTAGAAATTGAAAGTGCAGGTGATCATTCGGAATTTCCATTAACCAAAAAGATCAGAAAGATTTTGATGACTTACTGTTACCCATAGACGAAAAGAATTACCTCTGCATTCATCCGGGTTTACAGGATACCTGGCGTCGATGGCCTCTACAATATTTTGCGGCAATCGCTGACTTCTGTATTGAACAAGGCTTTGTGGTGGTTATCACAAGCACAAAAGAAGAAAGCGATATTACCAGGGAAGTGGCAAAATGTATGTATCATCTGCGTGTAGGTATTACCGACAAAACGAGTATGGGAGCTATACCAATTTGGAGAGCCCACACAGATGGGCGCCGATTAATAAAAATCTGCATAGGGTAATTGATGTAACTAAAGACTCACATTTTGAAAACTTATTACTTGATTACTTGAAACAAATACCTATTACAGGATTTGCTATTGCCGAAAAATTGAAATTCTTTTGAAGTAATTGCAAACCCGGCCATTACTGCCTCAAAAAAATTAACGCAAATGTGTAAAGAAAATTTTTGCAAAGAAATTATGGAGAATCCATCATTACCATATGACAAAAGTTGATTATAAAAAACCCTCGCACTTTGTTTTATCTTCTGTATTTGTGTACTTTATTCATCATCTGATTATTTTATTAAAAATTTTTCCACAAACCTTATTTAAAAAGAAAGGCGAAAAGAAAAGTCGTTAAAATGTTAGTTGTAATCACGCCGTATTTTAAATAACAAAGGCTGGCATCATTTTCCTAATGGAAATACTATAGTTATTAATGCTGCTAATATTAACGCTTTAACTACAAAAAATCTTTTTAACGAATATTCATTTTATGAAAATCCTAAAAACAAAAGTACTGCGCGGGCCTAATTACTGGTCCAACTATCGCAAACAGTTAATAGTTATGAACCTGGACCTTGAAGAATGTGAAGAATTGCCAACCAACAATATAGACGGATTTGCACAACGCATTGAAGCCCTCATACCATCGCTTTACGAACACAGATGTTCTCAAAAAAAACCGGGAGGCTTCTTTGATCGGGTAAGAAAAGGAACCTGGCTCGGGCATGTGATAGAGCATGTGGCGTTGGAATTACAATCACTTGCAGGCATGCCATGTGGCTTCGGACGTACACGCGGCGCCGGCTCCAAAGGTGTATATCATGTAGTATTTGCCTACCAGGTAGAAAGGGCCGGGCTCTATGCTGCACAAGCGGCTGTGCGTGTAGTGGAAGCATTAAAAGACAATGTTCCTTACGATATACAAAAAGACATCAATCAATTAATAGAAATCAATAGAAATGAAGGCATCGGCCCCAGTACACAATCTATTTTAAACGCTGCCCGCAGAAACAATATTCCTTACAGGCGGCTTGACAATAATTCTCTGATCATGTTTGGTCAGGGAAAAAATCAAAAAATCATAGAGGCTACGATTGCCTGCACTACAAGCGGTGTAGGGATTGACATCGCTACCAATAAAGAAGAAACAAAAAAAATCTTAGCTGAAGGTTTTGTACCCCTTCCCGAAGGAACTACCGTTTATAACACTACAGAATTAATAGATTCTTTATCAGAGTTTGGCTTCCCATTAGTTATCAAACCTCTGAACGGAAATCATGGAAGAGGAATCACCACCAATATTCAAACCGAAGAAGAAGCATTAAAAGCATTTGAAAAAGCACAGGAAATTTCTAATAAAGTGATAGTGGAAAGATTTATAAAAGGAATGGATTTTCGTTTTCTTGTTATTAATTATAAGCTGGAAGCAGTTGCCAGGCGAACGCCTGCTATGATCATAGGAGATAATGAATCCAGCATTGAAGAGTTGATCCAAAAAATAAATAATGATTCTGAAAGAGGAGAAGACCATGAGAAAACATTAACGAAGATCAAAGTGGATGAATCAACCCTTTTTATTTTAAATGAAAGAGGTTTGACATTGCAATCCGTGCTGCCATTTGGAGAAATTTTATTTTTAAAAGATACGGCTAACCTTAGTAGCGGAGGAACTGCACGGGATGCTACGGATGTCGTTCATCCTTATAATGCGTTTCTTGCAGAACGCATTGCACGCTTAATGAATCTTGATATTTGCGGGATAGATATCATCGCCGAAGACATTACAAAACCCATTAACCAAAATAATGGAGCAGTGCTGGAAGTGAATGCAGCACCGGGTTTTCGCATGCACCTGTCACCAGTAAAGGGCATTCCCCGAAACGTAGGCGAGCCGGTAATTAGAATGCTTTATCCTGAAGGTGCTTCTTCCAGGATTCCATTAATTGCAGTAACCGGCACTAATGGAAAAACGACCACTACGCGACTCATTTCTCACTTTGCAAAAAATGCGGGGCATACAGTAGGCTATACCACTACGGATGGTATTTATATCAACGACCAATTAATTTATGAAGGTGATTGCAGCGGCCCTTTAAGCGCCGAAGCAGTTTTGCGCGATCCGCTTGTTGACTTCGCCGTACTTGAATGTGCAAGAGGCGGCATCCTTCGTGCAGGTCTTGCGTTTGATAAATGCAACATTAGTATCATCACCAATATTACGGAAGATCATTTAGGATTAGATGATATAAATACATTGGAAGATTATGCAAAAGTAAAAGCAGTGGTTGCCCGCAGCACCTTTGACGATGGCTTTGCTATTCTTAATGCAGATGATCATATAGTTTATGGAATAAAAGAGGAACTGGATTGTAACATTGCCTTATTCAGTACCAGGGAAGATAATGAGCGCGTCATTTCTCATTGTGAAAAAGGAGGCTGGGCAGCCATCATTGAAAAAGGACATTTTACTATTTGCAATGGAGAATGGAGAATAAGAGTGGGAAAAGTCACTGAGATTCCGCTAACGCTTAATGGGCGTGCTACCTGCATGATCAAAAATATTTTACCCGCTATTTTGGCCGCTGCTATCAGCGGTTTCAATGCGAAAGTGATTCGAAAATCTTTGTTGACTTTTATTCCCGGGCCAGAGTTTACGCCGGGGCGGATGAATATTTTCAAACTCAAAGACGTAGAAGTAATGATTGATTATGTTCATAATACGGAGGGCTTCAGCCAGCTTAAAGAATTTATGAAACAGGTGCCTGCGCAAAAAAAAGTTGTCATCATCGGTTGTGCAGGCGACCGAAGAGATGAGGATATTAAAAAGATGGGGAAATATGTAGCCGAAGCTTTTGATGAGATTATTATTCGCCATGATAAAGATAGCCGGGGCAGAACCAACGAAGAGCTTACTGAACTGATAACAGAAGGAATAAAAAGTGTAAAACCTTACTGGCAACCACTCATTATTTCCGATGAAGTGGAAGCACTCGAATATGCAATCCGGCATTCAGGCAAGGGTGCTTTTATTGTGGACAGTACTGATGAAATACAAGGCAGTACTGCATTTGTAATGAAACAAATGGAAGAGCAGGAAAACATGGCAAGCCAACTCATATAAACTCTCCGAATAAATATCAAAGCTTTTCAAAAATTTTTATCCTGATACAATGAAACTTTTCCGCATCATTTTATGGATACAAACCATTTATTATTTTCTTAACGCCTCGTGGGGGCTTAGGGGTAACAGTACCTAAGATAGATGTGTGGCTCGTGAAAACAGTTTCTGTTATATTGCCCGCGTTTCTTTATGGCTCTTATTTCCTGTATTCTAATTTTATAATTTCTAATTAAAAGATCACCTGTCTATGGAGCCTAATACTTTTTTCATAAATGTATTTAGGGCATCTTTTTCTGAAAAGCCATCAGCCACTAACCGATGTACCTCAATGGCGCCGCACATATTTGAAATCAGTTCTCCTATTACATTCAATTCATCTTCTTTGAGCGTAGCAGCTTCTGAAGTGTTTTCCAAAACCTTAATGGCAGTTTCAATTTCTTCTATAGAAGAAGATCTTTGTATTTGTTTAATTACCGGTAATTTCATTAATCAATGTTTTTAAATGTTCCTCTTTTGTTGTTTGAACCTGATTTAGAAAAACACCATTTTTAAATCCGGCGAATGTGGGAAGATTCTTTACGCTGGCCAGCTTGCGGCTATCAGGAAACTTTTCAGCATCTACAATAACAAAAGTAAGTTGATCATTTTCGGTTGACAGTCTTTTGAATTTGGGTTTCATCAGCCGGCAATTACCACACCATCCAGCCGAATATTGTACTACTACATCATTATGATCTTGTAAGACTTGAAGGAGATTGTCCTCCTGTAATTCTATCAGCATAGTTTTATTCTTTTAAAAAAATGGTATTAATTATGAATGCCTGCATGGCTCAAATAATTGGAAACGCCTTCTTTGGTTGCTTCCATAGCTTCCTCTCCTTCTTCCCAGTTAGCAGGGCAAACTTCACCGTATTTTTCTACATGAATCTGCGCATCCACAATGCGAAGGTATTCATCAATATTTCTTCCAAGAGGCAGATCATTAACTGACGCATGCCTTACAATTCCTTCTTTATCTATAAAAAAAGTACCGCGATAAGCAATGGGTAATCCATTAAAAGACCATGCTCTAGTATCTGCATCAAAATGATAAGTACCTCCCAAAACGCCATAGTTTAAAGACACAATTTTCGAAGTATCGGCAATTATCGGGAAAGTGATTCCCTCAATTCCGCCATTATCTCTTGGTGTATTCAACCATGCAAGATGGGTTTCTTCAGTATCTGTAGAGCAACCAATAACGACAGTATCTCTTTTTTCGAATTCTTCCAGCTTTTCCTGGAAAGCGTGTATTTCCGTAGGGCATACGAAAGTAAAATCTTTTGGATAAAAAAACAGGATCACATTTTTCTTTCCAATATAT
>DATCWN010000165.1:0-14213 GCA_036566285.1 Hanamia sp. | reverse complement strand
TTATCCGGCATTCGTTCCCGGATAGATATGCAAACTGAATACCGGGTAAATGATATGATAGAATACTATACGGATGCCATTTTTCGATTAAACACTTTAAATTCCTATACTGCGCCCAGCACCGTTTTTCTTACTTCCGTTTACCAGGATCTTACTGCTCAAAGAATTCTTTCAGAGATGCTCACTTTACTTGGTATTATCCGAACCAACATTTATAATGTTTTGTATTCAAAAGAATATATGGTTGAAACGCTGATAGGCACCCATGGCGCGTACAAAGTTTACAATAGCTATGAATTGGAATTTAAATTAAAAGCATCGCCGGCATCTCAAAAAACTTACGATTCAATAAAAAATTCAAAGGAATTTAAGCCGATGATTTCTTACATTGATCATCTTTTCACCAATTTTAAATTCGACAGTACTTACGATGCAGAACAATGGTGGAATGTTTCTTCACACGGTTTAGCTGCTTTAAATAAGCAACAAAAGGAACTTTGGACCAGAGTTGAAAAAGAAATGAAAGACATTTACGGGATTGAAAAGAAGTCACAAAGGAACACATTCATTTTAATCGCGGTGTCCTTGCTATTTGTGGTCATTCTTATTCTTTCCGTTATCCGTAACATCACAAGGATATTGAGAGAATTAAAGCTGGCAGCCCGTAAAATTTCAAAAGGCGGTACCGGTGTGCAATTAGAGAATATGCCGGGCGGTGTTATCGGTAACCTGGCAAAATCTATTTTACAAATTGAAAGAAACAATCGAATGCTGGCGAAGGCAGCGAGCGAGATTGGAAAAGGTAATTTTAATGTAAACGTAACACCCAGAAGCGAAGAAGATCTGCTGGGAAAGTCCATAAAAAAAATGAAGCAGGATCTTCTTAAATTCAATTCACAGAAAGACAGGATTCAAAGGGAAACGCTTGCGTTGGTTCATCAACGTGATGAACTTTTCAGTATGACCAGCCATGAATTAAAAACACCTCTTACCTCTTTGAAGGCATATACGCAATTGCTGTTGATGGATGCCCAGGCAATAAATAGCGACCAGCGCAAAATATTACTTGAGAAAATGGATAAGCAAATCAGCAAATTGGTAAGTTTGATCAATGATTTACTTGATGACTCAAGGCTGAAATACGGACAATTGAATTACAACAAAAAACCGGTAAAACTCAACCACTTAATAGCTGAAGTAATAAGTGAAGTTCAGTTGGGAACTACGGAACATAAAATTATATTTCAAAAGAATATAAATGTAATCGTAAATGCTGATAGTGACCGTATTGGTCAGGTAGTAACTAATTTGTTGATTAATGCCGTAAAATATTCGCCCGGATCCCGTGAAATTATTGTGCGGTTAGATAAAAGGGATAAAACGGTTATTTGTTCTGTGAAGGATTTTGGGCATGGCATAAAAAAAGAAGAGCAAAATAAAATCTTTGGGAGATTTTACCGCGTATCGGGAGATAATCTAAACACTTATCCCGGCTTGGGTTTAGGCCTCTTTATTTCAAAAGAGATCATAGAAAAACATGATGGGAAATTGTGGCTCGAGAGTGAATATGAAAAAGGAAGTACCTTTTATTTTGAGCTCCCGCTAATAGAATCATAGATCATTTTTGAAACGGTAGCCATCATATGTATAGCACCATTTTCATCTTCAAGATTTTTTGATAATAAAACCAAAACATACTTTTTACCATCAGGCAAAAAAACAATTCCTGAATCATGGCGAACTCCTGTAATAGATCCGGTCTTATGTGCCACCTTTACATCTTTTGGTAGCATAGCCGGAATTATTTCATTGTGCTCCTGGTCTAATAAAATTTTGATCATTTCTTTAGAGGCATTTTTATTCACCGCCTTTCCCCGGGCAATTTTAGTGAATATAAGCATAAGGTCGTAGGCGGTTGTGGTATTGTTTAGCCCTCTGTCATAGGCCTTTTGATCTTCCACGCCACGCAAAACAAATATCTGTTTCGCACCCATATCACGCATCGTTCGTGTTACATTTTTTGCACCAGTCAAATCTATTATAAGGTTAGTAGAGAGATTACTGCTGGCAATAATCATTTCATACATCAGCGAGTATAGCGTTCTTTTTTCACCTACGTGCCTGTAAATTTCTGTTTCACTATCGTTGGTTGAATCCAGGCTGTAAAAGCTGCTGTCCACTATACTTCTAAATTTATTCTTAATAACAAAAGAATCCTGCAAAGAAAATTTCCCTTCATCGGCCTGTTTAAAAATTTCAATCATAACCGGAGTTTTCATAGTGCTTGCCGCATGAAAAGTTTCCTGCTCATTTATCAATATTTTTTTTCCTGTCTGGAGGTTTTTAAAAGCAACGGCAAAAGTTCCTTTTTGCTTTGATAATTCTGTAGAAATATTTTGTTGTAATGTTTTCATTGAAGTTCTGGATTGTGCAAATAAGAAGGATCCGGAATTACTGATGGCAGTTATAAAAAATAAGAGAAAAATTTTCATTAGCCCAAAATAGAATATTTTTAATTAAACAAAAGTTCCAATTATTCACATAAATATTTTTAAAGTGGATAAGTACATTAATGGTTCAATTATTGATAACGAATCTTCAAAATGGTTTAATCCACACACAATTATGAAAAAGGTTCTTATTGTAGATGACAACAGCGATATCCTCTGGGTAGTGGAGACAATTTTAAAAAGATATGGTTTTGACGTTTTGTCCACTTTAAAAGGTGAAGAAGTGTTGGCCAAGACTAAAAAGTACAATCCACAATTGATTTTGTTAGATGTATTTTTGTCAGGAATCGACGGAATAGAGGTATGTAATACTTTAAAATCAACACCTGAAACTAAAGATATTCCAATTATTATGTTCTCTGCCCATACCAATTCGCAGGATCTAATGAAGTTTTGTAAGGCAGACGACTTCGTAGCTAAGCCTTTTGATTCCAATGAGTTGGTGAAAAAAATAAATTTTCAGATTGGTACTCACGGTGAGTAGTATAAAGTTTTATTAATACTAATATGAACTATTACCTACCGGGGTATTTTTTACCAAATAAGGATATTGTTGTCCCTTGTTGTATCTAAAAATCCACGGTTAGAGGAGCAACTAAAATTAATTTCTTTTAATTAAATCCTTACCCGCTAAATTAACCCTGATATTTGCCTCTCGCCTACTCTTTCCTTTATGAAATTTATCATGATTTATGGCGCCCATTGTTTTCTTAATATTATTGACATTACTACTATTGTTTTTTATTTTTTATAAAAAACCAAAGAAGAAAATTGTCTTACCGGAAAATTATAAAGAGCTATTACTCCGACATGTTTCCTTTTACCGAAGGCTTGGTGCTGAAAACAAAATAAAGTTTGAAGAAAAAATTAAAGAGTTCTTAGGTTATATAAGTATTGAAGGAATTAATACTACCGTTACTTCTCTTGACAAATTGTTAGTGGCTTCCAGCGCGGTTATCCCGGTTTTTGGTTTCCCTAAATGGAAGTATTACAATCTCACGAATGTGCTGCTTTATCCTGACTCATTTAACAGGGAAGAATTTTTAGCGCATGGCTACGAAAAAAATACTTTAGGCATGGTAGGTACCGGAGCCATGCAGCGAACGATGATCTTATCAAAGCCCGCGCTGCATTACGGATTTAATAACGAGGGTGGAAAAACAAACACAGGCATTCATGAATTTGTTCATTTGCTTGATAAAGAAGATGGTGATGTGGATGGACTGCCCGAAGCATTGCTCAATAAAAAGTATAACGTTCAGTGGCTGGAGCTTGCCAATAAAAATATGGAAGCTATCTTGAGTGGCTATTCTGATATCAACAGTTATGCAGCTACTAATAAGGCAGAATTCTTTTCAGTGGTTTCTGAATATTTTTTTAATAGCCCGGAATTATTTAAAGAAAACCATCCTGAGCTTTATGATTTATTGATGAAAATGTTCCAGGTTTCTGAATGAAGAGTGTTTACAAAAAAAATAAAGCAAACACAATGATTATTTTTTTGAATTGTATTTTGCCACCACCTCATCCAGCATGGTTTTGAATTTCTGAATGTCGGGATCATAACCGTAACCTTCCGGCTTTAAACGGTTTTCATTGGCATCAAGGAAAAAATAATAAGGCTGCGTATTGGCATTATAAACCGATACCTGCAAATCGGCATTTTTATCGCCCAGCGTGGTAACCTGCTGATTTAATGCTTTGGAAAAATATTGTTCGCCCGGCTGAAGGTCAACGCCTTTATGTACATCCACGTACAAAGAAGCAATTACAAAATTCTCTTTTAGCCTTTTCATTACTTCAGGATCGCTCCAAACCTGGCCCTCCATTCTCCGGCAGTTCACACAGTTGATACCTGTAAAATCAAGCATCAAAGGCTTCTTTAATTTTCGGGCTACCGCCAATGCTTCATCATAATCAAAATAAGTGACCATGCCATATTTGGTAACTACTTCCGGCTCAAAAATCCTCATTCTTTCATAATATTTTATAGGATGAGGCAAACCTGTTTCGGAAGAAGGAAGCGTGCCTGTGTCATTACTTTTAACCTGTGGCGAACCCGTAAAATCCTGTGTACCCATTGGCGGTACAAAAGCGCTGATACCTTTTAGTGGCGCACCCCACAAGCCAGGAAACATATATACCGCGAATGAAAATGATGCAATAGCAAAGAATAACCTGGTAACACTCAGGTAAGGAATATCAAAATCATTTTTCGGCAATTCATCATCATGATGAAATTTTAATTTACCCAAAAGATACATGCCGAGTAAAACAAAAATTACAATCCATAAACTGATAAATACTTCGCGATCCAAAATACGCCAGCCTTTCGCTAAATCGGCATTGGATAAAAACTTTAAAGCCAGCGCCAGCTCCAGGAAACCCAATGTTACTTTTACTGCGTTTAGCCATCCGCCTGCTTTTCCTAATACATTCATGGTGCCAGGAAAAAAAGCAAAGAAGGCAAATGGTAAGGCAAGTGCGAGAGAGAATCCAAACATACCAATGAGCGGGCCATAGTAACTTCCTCTTGCAGCAATCACCAGCAAATTACCAATGATTGGCCCCGTGCAGGAAAACGAAACTACCACCAAAGTAAGCGCCATAAAAAAGATACCCATAAAACTTGCGGTGCTTGCTTTACTGTCTGCCTTGTTACTCCATGAACTGGGCAAGCCAATTTCAAAAGCGCCAAGAAAAGAGATACCGAAAATTAAAAATATCAGGAAGAAAATAAGGTTGGCAATCCAGTTGGTGGCTAAATTATTCAAAGCTGCCGGCCCGAATATTACCGTGATTAAAAATCCCAGTAAAGTAAATATAAGGATGATAGAGGTGGAATAGGAAATCGCATTTTTAATTCCTTCTGCCTTGTTCCTGCTTCGTTTAGTAAAAAAACTTACTGTTACCGGAATCATCGAATAGACACAAGGCGTAATCAAAGCAAGTAATCCACCGGCAAAAGCGGTAAGAAAAATCCACCACAAAGAGCGGGTTGCCACAGAGCCGCCATCGTTTGCCTGGCTTATGGCTGCGCCATTTTCATTGACACTTACGGGTGAGGCTTCAGGCAAAATAAATAACTGGAATTCATTTTCTTCAGGCAGATAATTATCTCCCTGCTGATACATGTAACTGATGTATCCTTTCAGTAAAAAGCTATCTTTTAAAGCAGCATTAATTTTTTGATTCCATTCTACTGAATCAGTAAAAAAATGTACTTCGCTTTGTAATGAAGCATCTGTAGCACTTTGTAATTTTCCTTTTTGTGAAACAGAGTCTTTTAATCTTGATGCAATTGATGAATCGAATTGCAGGGAAGAATACATAATGTCCTCAGGAGATTTTTGCAGAGAAAATAATTTTACTCCCGGCGCTATTTTCCCTTTGATGGAAAGCACAACTTCGGTATCATTCAAACGCGCAGAGCTGTAAGAAAATTTTATAGCAGATGAATCCTGTGAAAAAACATTTCCTGCAAAAAAAAGAAAGAGCAGGAAAATAGAAATCCTGGAAAATGAGTTCATTAAAAAGTGATTAATTATTTAAGCGCGACAGTAAATTTTTTGGTAGATGGCGGCAAGCATAGTTTATCGTTACAAGTCATAAAATCTACGGCCACATCCACAGAGGTTTTTACATTGGCTTTCAATTTTACCACTTGCACAAAGTCCACTCTATTGGAAAATTGTTTTACGTCCACACCAAAAAGAGGTTCATGGCGTTTTTCCAGTTTGCCTATTTCTTTGGTGGTACCCTGATGCACAAGCAATGGATTTTTTGTAAATGAAAAACTGGTTGGAACCGGCCCTCCTTCGGGAGTAGTTTGAGAATAAATGTGCCAGCCACCGGGCATTGTAGCGGTTAAATGAATTTCGTAAGTTTTATCTGCAATCTTCTTAGAAGTAGCTTTCCAATCCACAGGATTCTTCACCATTTGTGCAAAAAGCATATTTGAAAACACAAGCAACAACGCAGCAGTAAATAATTTTTTCATGATTTATGTTACTATTAAATTGAAATTTATTTTATTATAAAAAACAAGTGCAAATTAATCAAAAACTTTCGTTCCTCTTTTTAGCAAGCTATCTGCAAGGTTAATTTAATGATAAAAGGGCTGAATGTTATGTACCCTTAACTAAATCATCACATCATTCCTCATTAAAAAAATATCGGACAATTAATTATCCAAAAATATTTTTCTTTTTACCCAACGTTTTCCTTTCTTTCCTCGTATAAGATTACAAAGCACCGCGGGCTGAAGTATTAATCTTTAACGAATGAAAAAACAATTATGAAAAAAACAAACTATTTTATGGCTCTGGGCATTTTCGGCCTTTTGCTTTTTGCTGCTTGCAAAAAAGATGACAACGGTATTCCTACGCTAACCCCCAAAGAACAAATTCTGACAAGCAAAGTTTGGAAGCTTCAATCGGTTACGGTTCCAAAAATAAGTGATCCATCGGCAGATAGTTCTATCATAAAACCTTGCTCAGACAGCGCCTTGTTTGCTTTTGATGTGTATAAGAAGTACCAGATAGCTGACCTTGAAACCTGCGACAGCACTATCATTCCTTATGATAAAGGTAGCTGGACATTATCTGCTGCCGACAGTTTATCATTGAATGGAAGCAAAAGAAAACTCGTATGGAAAGTACAGGTGATAAACGATAGCATCATCAAAGCGGTTTATCGCGATAGCACCGCCCCTGATGAAAATTGGCTGAAAACGATTACGCTGAAAAAGTAAATTTTATTCTTATAGGCGCTGTGGTGTTAAACGTTATGATAATTTTTACATCACAGCGCCGCATAAGAAGGATCTAATCTTAATCTTTGTACAATTTCAAAATTCATTGCAGCAGCACGAGTTGAACGATATAATTGAAGCATGTAAAAAAAACAATTCCGTAGCCCAGGAAAAGCTATACAAACATTATTTTGCCCTGATGTTTACCATTTGCAAAGGATACACCGAAGATCGCCAAACAATCGTGAGCCTTATAAATGAAGGATTCTTAAAAATATTTCACGGTCTTAAAAATTTCGACCCTCATAAAGGAAATTTCGAAGGATGGGCAAAAAAAATTATGACCCATACATGCATTGATTTTTATCGGGCTCAAAAGAATAAAAATAGTTTATTAAATATTGAAGAAGACTCTTTAAACGAAAATCTTTTAAAACAATTGCCCGCCAGCTATGCAGAAGAGGAAGTATTGCATTTGATAAAAAAACTTCCGGCGGTAACACAGAAAGTTTTTTCACTGCATGTATTCAAAGGATATTCTCATAAAGAGATCGCAGAAATAATGGGCATGGCAGAAAGCACTTCAAGATGGCATGTGAGTGAAGCAAGAAAAAATTTAAAAACGCAGGTACATAAAATATGGTAAGATGAAGCAAACTGATAAACCTATTTCCGACATGCAGCAACTGGCCGATGAAGGCTGGTTACAAATGAAGGAATTGTTGCGTAAGGAAGGACTTACGGAAGAAAAAACAGTGCCTGTTTCTTTCCTGAAAAGGTCGCGCCTGTTTTTAATAATAGCCGCCTGCCTGCTTGCTTTCGTCATCTGTTTGTACCCTTTTCAATTACAAAACATTTTCAAATCTTCACATTTAGGGGATAAATTTTTTATTGAAAATCAGGTTGGTAATAAAGAACATAACACGCACATCATAAAAGAAGAAATAATAAATGAGCGATCGAAATTGCCAGGCAAAATGGTAAATCCGAAAAGAATAATTTTAAGTTCTTCCAATATTGTCTATGTGCCTTCCGGTAAAAATGACCCACTATTTTTAGATTCGCTGGTTAAGGCGTCTCTTGCAAAAAAAGTTCATGGCCAGCCGACTGGTTTTGTTACAGACCTTAAAATTACAGGACAAACGGATAGTATAAAAAAACAAACATTTATCGGGCCCAAAAATGAAAAAGGGAAAAAATCATTTCCTCAAAAAATACAGATATATGCAGGAGCGGCTACCAATGTACCTTCGGTAAATAACAGCCCGCTTTCCTTTGATCTGAGTAAACCAAACATACATCCTTCCATCACTTTAATTATTCCGTTTAATAATAAATTCAGCCTTTACACCGGGCTGGATGCAATGTCCACTATACACGGGAAAAAGGTTAATACCAAAGAAAGGGAAATGATCAATAATATGTCTGCCAACCTGAATTATAACATCAACACAACGAGCATTATCAAAGCCAGTTATTTTGATTTGCCCATTACGTTTCATTATCAGTTTACAAAAAAATGGAGCGTGGGTACAGGTGTTCAGTTTTCAAAATTGTATAAGGTAAACGTGAAGGAGCAAAAGGAAAGCTATGATTACAACAACAGGCTTTTTGAAACAACCACAAATACCTACAGCAGCGGCCCCGCCCGTATTCCCGACACATTTGAAAAGAAGATAGATATAAAAGCATTTGAACCACGCCTGATTCTTGAAACGGACTTTAAGAACGGCGACTGGCTATTTTCAGCCGGATACTTTTATGGTACCGGGAAGTCCATTACACTACAACAACCTAACGGCACATCGCAGCATTATCGCAATAAGTATATTAAGTTAGGCATTCAATACAAGTTGGGGAAATAGGATTTTATGTTGCCATAGAAGACCTCTTTCAATCCTAAAAAATTATACGGCAGAAGAAATAAGCCCGGTCATTTTTGAATGAATCACCGCTTCGGCGCTGTGCTCAAAATAACAACATTCCACTCCCTGGTCTTCAATTGCATCAATGATCAATTGTACTCTTTGATAATTCGGTGAATGAATTCTACGAATATAAACCGCTACTATTTTTTGCGGAAAATGAGAAACAAGAGACGAATAAATATCCGGGTCTTGTTGCGAATCATCACCCAATAAAACAAATTTTAAATCAGGATAGGCTTCAATAATTCTTACAATGCGCATAAATTTTGTGGTATGATTATTTTGTCCGGATTTCCAAAAATCCCTGAACCTTTTCATCTGCCCCAAAAGAAAAACGCCATTTGGTAATTGATTGAAGCGCGCAAATTCTACTACAAAATTATACAGGTTCCATTCGCTACTTGAAACATAAAAAAACGGATTGGTATTTTCGCCTCTTTGACCACTACATGCCAGCTCCTGGTAATGATGAATAACGCCATCAAAAAATTTCCTCGTTCTTGCATTTTTAGTAAATAAAACATACAATCGTCTCCGCATTCGTGAAGAATGGGAAATCAAAAAGGTATCGTCTATATCAGAAATAAAAGCATGCTGTGAAGCAAACGGAATATAGATACTTCCATGCGATGAAGTTTCATACACATCCTTTAAACGAACTGAAACGCTATGCCACCCGGGTTTATAAGCAGAATTAGCGGATATTTCAAATCTAAAAAAGCCATCTTTTTCCGTATGGGTTTCATAAGTTTTCGAATCCCATTCTATGATTATTTTCGCATTAGAAAAAGGTACTACGCAAAACAATCGAATGATAGAAAAGAAATTCGTAATCCAGTTTTGGCGGTATGTTTTTCTTGGCATTGGGCTTATTTTTAAAACATGCCCGAGCACTAAAACTTTTTCAGCGTTCCCATATCCGTTATATACTTTTATTACAGGATGTGCGTAAAGCTTTAACCAAAAAAATATTTTATGTTTTATCTTTTCAAACAAGGAAATCTTCTTTTCTTTATAAACTGAAATTATTTTTTTTATTCTAACCCTGCAAAGATAAAATGCCGCCGTCTTCGTCTTTCAATATTTTATTCATTGTAAACCCCGTATCCGGCGGAAAAAAAAGGATAGATTGGGGACCTGTTATCCGTGATTATTTCAAGCCGCTTCCACACCACATTGAATTTTATATTTTAACCGGAAAAGAGGATACTTCTTCTATCCAAAAAAATATTAAAACATTTGGCGCGCAGCGGGTGGTGGCAGTTGGTGGCGATGGTACGGTATCGCTCGTCGGAAAATTATTATCAGGGTCTGGAATTCCTATGGGAATATTGCGCGGAGGCTCTGCCAACGGAATGGCAACCGAATTAAATATTCCTGCCGCCCCAAAGGAAGCACTTGACATTATTGTATCCGGCAACATTAAAAATTGCGATGCCATCCGTATCAATGAAAATGATTTTTGTTTTCATTTAAGCGATGTAGGGCTTAACGCGTTGCTTATAAAATATTTTGATGAAAGTAAATTTCGTGGCATGTGGAATTATGCCCGCATGCTTTTAAAAGCACTTATAAATAAACGCCTCATGCGGGTACACATAAAAGCAGATGGATTAGAAGAAACCATACCTGCTTACATGGTAGTGATAGCCAATGCCAGCAAATACGGCTCCGGTGCAGTTATCAACCCGGGTACAAGTATCAGCGATGGAAAATTTGAATTGGTAATTGTAAGGAAAATAGCTCTTACCGAATTCATTAAATTGTTTTGGAGTTATAAAACTTTTAATCCGGCCAAAGTAGAAATTTTTGAAACCACCAAAGTAGAAATATTTGCGGCGAAGAAAATTCATTTCCAGGTGGATGGCGAATATAAAGGAAAAGTAAAAAAAGTAAGCGCGAAAATTCTTCCTTCGGCATTACAGTTATTAATAAGGTAAATAACATTTCCGACCTCTCTCCTATCTGGTTTTGAGCAACAATATTTCTAACTTTGTTTTGGGTAAAAATGAATTATGAAAATGAGGCTAATGATATTGATATTTTTGTTTTGCTGCTGCCACTATCTTTCAAATGCGCAAGATGTAAATGCGTATGCTCAGACAGATAAAAAGGAAATCCGGTTATCCAGATTAACGGTGGATTCTACCCGCGATATTGCAGATTATGTGAAGGCACACTATGATAATGAAAGAGAGAAAGCGCGTGTGATTTATGAATGGGTGATTGCTAATTTGAAATATGATACAGACAGTGCGAGGATTATTAATGCAGGCATAGACCCTTATGCAAAAATAAATGTAGCCCTGAAAAGAAGAAGAGGCGTTTGTGAAAACTTTGCTGCTATTTTCAACGATATTTGCTCAAGAGCAGGACTGGCCTCAGTTGTAATAGATGGCTACACCAAACAATCTGGCAGAGTTGATAGAATGGGGCATAGCTGGTGCGCGGTTTTCATCAATAAAGATTGGTATCTCTTTGACCCAACATGGGATGTAGGAAATAATATGAATTTGAAATTCTTTATGGTAGATCCTGCTGAATTTATTGAATCGCACATGCCTTTCGATCCGTTGTGGCAATTCTTAAATTACCCCATCACTCATGAGCAGTTTTACAGAGGCAATACTTTTAAAAATGATCAAACCCCTTATTTTAATTTTTCAGATTCCGTGACCGCTTATATGGAAATGGATAGCCTGCATAAGTTTCAATCAGCGGCTTTGCGTATTCAAAAATATGGGCTGATTAATACAAGAGTAAAAGAAAATTACAGTGTTATAAAAATGAACATTGAAATGCAACAACAGGATAAACAACTGGAATGGTATAACGCTTCCATGGCAAGCCTCAATGAGGTGGCGGCTATTCTGAATAAATTTATTGAGTATCGCAATAATCAATTTATTCCTGAGAAATCTGATTCGGAATTAAGCACTCTGCTTGATGGCATAGATGAAAGGATTGAATCATCGCAAAAAAATTTAGACGAAGTAGATAAATCAGAGGCGAAGCTGGTATTGGGCACTGAGCCTGTAAGAGAAAGAATACAATCTTTATTGAAAAAAATTCAGGAGCAAAAAGATTTTTTGAAACGATATTTAAATACTCCGGCAGCAGAAAGAAAATTGCTTTTTATTGAACAGAATTAAAGAATCAATCTTTCATTTCAAAAAGTTCTGGCCCTTAATTTATAATTCGTAATTAATTTCTCACCCGCATCTCCAAAGCACATCCACAAAATATTTTTCTTTATCGAAAAAATAAGCCACCGGTGTAAACCCGCATTGCAACGCAATTTCATCTATTTGGTCAATCGAATATTTTTGAGAAATTTCCATAAAGATGGTTTCATTTTTTTCAAAATGAATGGGTGTTCCATCAATGTAAATATTTTGTGTCATCAATGAAACAAGAAAGCTTTTGCAAGCGCCGCTATCAGGATCGTAAGTAGCATAATGCTCAAAAGAATTTACATTAAAATCCGCACTTAGTTCTTTATTGATACGCGTCAAAAGGTTTAAATTAAATTCACTGGTAAGCCCTTCTTTGTCATTATATGCCGCCAGGATTTTCTTCGGATTTTTTTTAAGATCGAAGCCAATCAGAATTAAATCTCCCTTTGAAAGCATTCCGTTTAATTCTTTACAGAAGCCAGGCATTTCCTGAAATTTGAAATTGCCAATATTGGCGCCGAGAAACAAAACCAGTTTTTTATTTTTTGAAAGTTTATTCGTTTGTGCAAGCATGTGAAGGTATTCACCATGTAGCCCATGAACCTTCAAATCCGGAAGTTGCTTTGATAATTTTTGATTCAATAAGCCAATAATATTTTCAGAGATATCAATTGGAAAATAAACGGCTATCGCTTTTCTTTTTAGCAATTCTTTTACCAGGTGCATAGACTTAACTGCATCGCCGGGGCCGAATTCAATCACATCAAATGTATCCTCCTCCAGTAAAATAGAGTCGGCAATTTCTTTGGATTGACGTAGAAATATATTCATCTCACTGTTGGTAAGATAATATTCATCCGAAGCCATTATTTTCTGAAATAATTCATCTCCTTTTTTATCGTAAAAATATTTGGAGTTTAAATATTTTGGAGAAGCTTGTAGTCCTTTAAGCACATCTTTTAAAAATTGATTCATGTGTTTTATTTAATGTGCTAATCTGATGCCGGTATATTGCCAACGCAAATTCGGCTGAAAAAAATTGCGATAAGTAATCCTGCTATGGCCAGGTGAAGTTACATCTGATGCGCCGCGCAATACCTGTTGATTCACCATAAATTTTCCATTGTATTCCCCGATAGCGCCGGGTGCTTTGGAGAAACCGGGATAAGGCAAATAAGCGCTTTCCGTCCACTCCCATCGTCTACCCCATTCTAGTTGTTGCGCAGCTATTTCCCATTCAAATTCGGTTGGTAGCCGCATTCCTTTCCATGAAGCAAAAGCGGCCGCTTCATAATAACTTACATGGTTTACCGGCTGGTCTTTATCTACTAACTGCAAGCCTTCCAACGTATAATGGCACCATTGGCCATCCATGAAATGCCAATAAAAAGGCGCCACAATATGGTTGTTTTTTACCCAATCCCAGCCATCAGCGTGCCAGTAATTAAAATCAGAATAACCACCTGCATTTATGAATTCAAGGAACTCGCCGTTAGTAACCAATTTTTTTGAAATGCTATAATCAACGAGGTAAACCGGGTGCCTGCTGAGTTCATTATCGAAACAAAATCCATCCCCATTGTAGCCGATTTCATAAATACCTTTTTCAATTTTTATAAAATTATTTTCTTCGGGCTGAAGAACATTTTCACTTTTTTGTAATGAAGAGACATAAGGAGGAAATAAAGGATTGTTTCCAAGAATGTATTTGATGTCAGTCATCAAAAGTTCCTGGTGTTGCTGCTCATGATTAAAACCAAGCACTAAAATTTTTTCTATTTCTTTTGATATAGGGCTTTGTAAAAAATGCTTCATCGCTTCATCGACATGCCGCCGGTATTTATAA
>DATCWN010000112.1:0-5208 GCA_036566285.1 Hanamia sp. | reverse complement strand
AAGTGAAGGAGCATTTATCTAAAAAATTGCTTCGGGAATCATCATTGCAATGACCTCTTGAATCAATTATCCGGTTAACTCATCCGTAAATTATTTTGAAAACGTTGCCTCTTGCATAAATTTATCAATTACCTCTTCCACCGGTTTGGATGATTCATAAAATCCGGCAAGCTTAGTGATAACGCCTTCTACGAGGGCATCCGGGCAACTGGCGCCACTGGTAATCAAAACTTTTACCGGTTTTTTTTCGGGCAGATAAGATAGTGTGGTAACTTCTTCTTTCTTATGCATGTTGTAATGACGAATCTCTTTGTGAGAAATAATTTCATCTTCTGAATGTATAAAATAAGTCGGCAATTTTACCTCACACAATTCCACTAAATGCGATGTGTTTGAACTGTTGTAGCCACCTATTACAATAGCAAAATCAGCCTTTGCTTCTAATAAAGCATATACGGCGCCCTGGTTCTCGTTTGTGGCGTAGCAAAGCGTATCCCTGGTGTCGGCAAATCTTTCAGCAACCGTAGCCTCGGTTAAATCATATTTCTCCATCATTGTTTTTTTCAGGTAATCTGCAATGGCTTGTGTATCGCTGGCCAGCATGGTAGTTTGATTGACCACGCCAATTCTTTGAAGGTGTTTTTCTACAATAAAACCGGCGGTGTATTGCCCGGCAAACCGGTTGTAAAATTTTTCAGGATCATAGGTTCCTGTAATAAAGCTTGCCAGTTCAATGGCTTCCTGCATGTCTTTTACAATAACCGTTGGCGAATTAACGGCGCTGTGGCTAAAGGTGGCGCGCGTTTCTTCATGCTGCGGTTTGCCATGAATGATAACGGTGTAATTATTTTTTGCAATGGCCTGCGCACGGTTCCATACTTTTTCTACGAAAGGGCACGTGGTGTTAAATTCTTCAATTTTTACTCCCGCCTCTTTTAATTTTTGTTCAATCTGCAAAGTCGTTCCAAACGCGGGAACCACCACAATATCATCCGGTAAAAGATTCTCAAAAGGAATGAGCGTGTTGCCTTTGGTATCCATCAGGAATTGAACGCCCCTGCTTTTCAGGTCGTCATTCACGTGTGGGTTGTGAATCATTTCACTTAAAAGAAAGATTCTTTTATCCGGGTTTTCCTCCACTGTTTTGAAAGCGATTTCAATGGCATTTTCTACGCCATAGCAGAAACCGAAATGGCGGGCAAGATAAATATGAACATCGCCAAAGTCTAAAAAGCTGGGTGTAAAATCTCTTTTAAGCTTATCATTTTCCCTGCGTTTATTCTTTATCGCTGTTATCAGAGGGCTCCGGTAAATTACCGGCACGTTAAATTTTTTCATCTGTTTATTTCAGTTTGCAAAGTTACCAATACTGTAAATCTCTTTCATGCATAAAAGATAGATTTACCTTTAACCGAAAGCGGCAAAGGTACAGATACCTTGTGGTGGCTCAAGCTAACAAAAGAATAATAATGTTTAATTTTAATTCTAAAAGAATATAAAGATCATGTCGAAAAATCTGAAAGAATCCCCACATTCTAAATGGAGCTATACTGCCAATATTTATGAAGTAAACCTGAGACAATACACGCTGGAAGGCACTTTTGAAGCATTTGCCAAAAGCCTTCCAAGGCTGAAAGATATGGGTGTGAAAATTCTGTGGTTTATGCCCATAACTCCCATAAGCCAAAAGGACCGGCTGGGCGAGCTGGGGAGCTATTACGCCGTAAAACATTATAAAGAAACCAATCCTGAATTTGGTACTATTGATGATTTTAAAAAATTAGTAAATGAGGCGCATGAAATGAATTTTAAAGTGATCCTCGATTTCGTTGCCGATCATACGGGTAATGATCATCACTGGATAACGGAGCACCCGGAATATTATGAATATTTGGAAAATAACGAACTGCATCATCCGCATGGATGGAGCGATGTTTCCAAATTAAATTATGACGTTCCCGAGCTTCGTGAAAATATAATTGATGTAATGAAGTTCTGGATAAAAGAATGTGATATTGACGGCTACCGTTGCGATATGGCGCATTTGGTACCACTCGATTTTTGGGTGAAGGCAAAAAGAAAATTGGCTAAAATAAAAGACGATCTATTCTGGCTTGGCGAATGTGAAGATCCTGAATACCATAAAGTGTTTGATGCCACTTACACGTGGAGATGGATGCATGCGTCGGAGGAGTTTTATCATAAGAGAATGAACCTCCAAAGCCTGCTGACTGTGTTGTATAAGTCGGTTACTGAATTTCCGTGCAATGCTTTCAGGACGTACTTTACATCCAACCACGATGAGAATAGCTGGAACGGAACTGAATATGAAAAGTATGGCGATGCCGCAAAATTGTTCGCGGTATTTTCATGCACCTGGAATGGAATTCCAATGATCTATTCAGGCCAGGAATTGCCCAACACAAAGAGATTGAAATTTTTTGAAAAGGATGTAATAGAGTGGAAGGAAAGATTTGAATTGCATGATTTTTATAAAATATTATTGACCTTAAAAAGCAATAACAAATCGCTTCGTGCCGGCGACAGCAATGTGCTTACTGAAATTATTTCGCACCCGGATGACCACCAGGTTTTCTCATATTTGCGAAAGCATCAGAAAGACCAGGTACTGGTTATTTTAAATTGCAGTGAAAACGGAATGAATTTCCAGGTAAAAAGTGTAAAAGGTGTTTTCAGAAATGTGTTTGGCGGAGAGGATATTAATTTTGACAATAGCAACAATGTGTATGTAAATGCATGGGGTTATTTGGTTTTTGAAAAAGTGGTGATACTTTCCTGAGGTCAATGGTCAATGGTGAATAGTGAGTGGTGAGTGGTGAATGGTGAATAGGAAATGGTGAATAGGTAATGGCTAATATTTCAAGATTGACCATTGACCATTGACCATTGATCATTGACGTGAATGGCTGATATTTCACAATTGACCATTGACCATTCACCATTGACTTTTGCCCCTTCACCTTAAAAATTAATTGGAAAATGAACAAACCGGATAGTATAATTTTTGATATGGATGGAACTTTGTGGGACGCTGTGGATATGTATGTGGCGTCCTGGAATGAGGGATATCAATTGGAAAACATTGAAAAGACCATAACCCGCAAGGATATTGACTTTATGATGGGATGGGAAAAGAGGAAAGTACTGGACCACATGCTTCCTGAATATGATATGGAGGTACAGGAAAAGGTGTATCAAACCATCAATGAACGAAGAGCAGAACTGGTATCAAAGATGGGAGGTACTTTGTATCCGGGAGTAAAAGAAGGACTCAATGAATTGTCGAAAAAATACCCTTTGTTTATTGTAAGCAATTGCCCTAAAAACCTGATTGTGCAATTTATGGAATGGGCGCACATAAGCCATCTGATAACAGATGAAATGGCCTTTGGTGTCAACTCGATGCCCAAGCACCATAATATGAAACTGCTTATTGAGAAGTATCACTTACAACATCCCATATACGTGGGAGATACCCATACGGATAGTATTGAAAGCCGGAAGGCAGGCGTGCCCTTTGTGTTTATGGAGGGCGGCTTTGGAAATACTACAGAGTATGATCTTAAGTTTGACAATTTTTATCACTTCACCAATCACTTCCTCAACCTGGGTTAAATTAAAATGATTTCGCCACGAAGGCACGAAGGCACTAAGATTGATTTAGCTAATACAAAAATGAAAACATATGGCAAACAATCGAAAATCACCCTTTGAAATGAGCAAGGCTGAATTTAGAGAAATAGGTTACCAATTAATAAATACCATTTCTGATTTCATAGACACTATTGATGAAAGACCTGTTACTACAGGAGAATCTCCCGGTCAGTTACAAAAGGTATTGGGAAATTCTTCGTTGCCCGAACATGGCGCTTCTGCTTCCTCGGTAGTTTCTAAAGCGGCTGATTTATTGGTCAACCATTCATTGCTCAACGGGCACCCGAAATTTTTTGGATACATCACATCATCTGCCACACCCATCGGTGCACTGGCCGATTTGTTAGCGGCTGCTGTCAATCCCAATGTGGGCGCCAATGTTTTAAGCCCGATAGCCACTGAAATTGAAAAGCAAACCATTCGCTGGATTGCAGAGTTTATTGGTATTGCCCCAACCTGTGGCGGCATATTGGTAAGCGGCGGTAACATGGCAAACTTTACCGCTTTCTTAGCTGCAAGAACCGCCAAAGCTCCAAAGAGTATAAAGGAAAATGGATTAAGGAACATGGAGGATGAAATGATTTTGTATTGTTCAAAAGCCACGCACACATGGGTTGAAAAAGCGGCAGTTTTATTCGGGCATGGTTCTAATGCTATCAGGTGGATACCTGTGGATGCAGACAATAAAATGAATACCGGAATCTTATTGCAAACCATTGATGACGATATAAAGAATGGTAAAAAGCCTTTCCTGGTGATTGGAAATGCTGGAGATGTCAGCACGGGTGTGGTTGACAATCTTTCCGAAATAGCAGCCATTTGCAAAGCGTATCATTTATGGTTTCATATTGATGGCGCTTATGGAGTTCCTGCTGCAGTAATTCCAAAATATAAGGACTTGTTTGATGGAATTCAGGAGGCAGATTCCATTGCTCTCGACCCGCACAAGTGGCTTTACGCACCGCTTGAAGCAGGTTGCACTTTGGTAAAAAATCCTCAACATCTTGTGGACACCTACAGCGCGCATCCTGTTTATTACAACTTCGATAACAGCACTGACGAGCCCTCTCTCAATTATTACGAATATGGTTTGCAGAATTCAAGAGGATTCAGAGCCTTAAAAGTCTGGATGGCTTTGCAGCAGGCAGGAAAGAATGGTTACATAGAAATGATAAACGATAATATTGAACTATCGCAACTACTCTTTGAAGAAGCCAAAAAGCATCCGGAGCTTGAAGCCATAACACAAAACTTAAGCATCACCACATTGCGCTATGTTCCCTCCGGTTATATGCCGGGCGGCGAAATGAATGAAACCTATCTGAACACATTGAATGAAAAATTATTGAACGAATTACAACAGGGAGGCGAGGTATTTTTGTCAAACGCGGTTATTGCGGATAAATATTGCTTAAGAGCCTGTATCGTCAATTTCAGAACTTCCAAAAAAGACATTCATGAAATGGTTGAAATAATAGCCCGGGAGGGGAGGAGGCTTCATCAGAGATTAAACAACCCCCTGGATGAATGAAT
>DATCWN010000074.1:0-7234 GCA_036566285.1 Hanamia sp. | reverse complement strand
CGGACAGAAAAAATTTAATTACCTTGTTTTCTCAAAACACGGGTCATGGATCATGTTCAGCAACCTCGTCGGAAAGTTATAGAGATAGGAGTTGTAGGATTTTGTACTTCCCTTTTTGCCAGTCTGCCAAAAATAAGTTTTGCCAAACCTGCTTTTAATAATCATAAAGGAATTGTGGTGCATGAAGAGGAGGGCACACATATCTTATCGAGGCGTAAAGTACCCATCACCATCAGGATTTCTAAATATGCTTTTACCGAAAAAAAGTATGGAATGGTTTATAAAGATAAAGACAGTAGTAAATAAAATGAATTTTTGAATACAGATTAAATTTCAATACAAAATGGAAAAGCGTAAATTAGGAAACAGCGGTTTAGAGGTTTCAGCCATTGGGCTTGGCTGCATGGGAATGAGCTTTGGCTACGGAACAGTAGGGGACAAAAAAGAAATGATAATGCTCATCCGTAAAGCAGTCGAAGAGGGCGTCACTTTTTTCGATACTGCAGAAGTGTACGGACCTTTTATCAACGAAGAACTTGTGGGTGAGGCATTGGCTCCTTTCAAAGGAAAGGTAGTAATTGCCACCAAATTTGGTTTTGCCCCATCTCAAAGCGATCCTGCAAAATGGACAGAACTGGATAGCCGCCCTAAACATATCAAAGAAGTTGCTGAAGCTTCCTTAAAAAGACTTAAAGTGGATGCGATTGACTTATTTTATCAGCATCGTGTTGATTTGAATGTTCCGATTGAAGAGGTTGCCGGGGCTGTGAAGGACTTAATTCAGGAAGGTAAGGTGAAACACTTCGGACTATCTGAAGCGGGCGTAAATACTATTCGCAAGGCTCATGCAGTTCAACCTGTAACGGCTCTTCAAAGCGAATATTCTCTATGGACAAGGGAGCCGGAAAAAGAAATCCTGCCGACGCTTGAAGAACTTGGAATTGGATTTGTTCCATTCAGTCCGTTGGGGAAAGGTTTTCTAACAGGAAAATTTAATGAAAATACAAAGTTTGATCGTTCTGATTTTAGAAGTGTAATTCCCCGTTTTACACCAGAAGCGATGAAAGCCAACCAAAGTTTGATTGATTTGTTAGCCAAAATAGCGGTAAGAAAAAATGCTACTACTGCTCAGATTGCCTTGGCCTGGCTCCTGGCTCAAAAGCCCTGGATAGTGCCTATTCCAGGCACAACCAAAATAAACCGAATGAGTGAAAATAACGCAGCCGTTTCCATTTTACTTAGCAAGGAAGAATTACAGGAGATTGAGATTTCGGCTTCGAAAATTAAAATAGTCGGTGAACGTTATCCTGAAGCAAATATGAAAATGACTGGCCGATAAAATAAAAGCGATAGTAATAAAAAACAAAATGATGAACCCATATTTATTACACGGAAAGCTGACAGCAAAACCCGGACGTAGAAATGAACTTGCCCATATTTTAATTGATGCATCAAAACTAGTTTCAACAGTAAAGGGTTGCCGCCTGTATGTAATCGGACTTGACAAAAATGATAGTAATTCAGTTTTTGTTACAGAGATTTGGGATAGCAAAGAAGACCACGATAACTCTTTGAAAATGGAAGGGGTGAGAGATCTGATAATGAAGGCAATGCCAATGCTTGACGGGCAGCCGGCCAAAGGCCAGGAACTTGAATTATTAGGTGGAACGGGAATTTAAAATAATGGCGCTTCTTAAAATGTTTAAGTAAAACGTAGTTTTCAAACTCAGCCAATATTCAAATTATAGCATTCGCTTTTCTGCGTTTGCACATCAAAGACAATGAAATTGTTTGTATCAAAACATACATTATGACAGACCATTATTTTACAAGTGGCTATTCCGACTGTAACGGAATTAAAATGTATTATGAGATTCATGGTCAGGGCAAGCCACTGGTATTGATTCATGGGGGAGGCTCTACTATTCAAACTTCTTTTGGCAATATCATCCCATTATTGGCCGCTCATAGACAAATCGTTGCGCTTGAATTGCAGGCCCACGGCCATACAGGCGACCGTGACACAGATTTGACCTTTGAACAAGATGCTGAAGATGTGGCCATGTTATTAAACAATTTAAAAATTTCCAAGGCTGATATTTTAGGATTTAGCAACGGAGGCCACACAATAATTGAAATAGCACTCCGGCATCCTGATGTAGTTGATAAAATAATTTTGGCATCTACATTTTATAAACGAAGTGCCGTAGCCCGGCAATTTTGGGATGGTTTTGATCATGCGTCTCTTAGCGATATGCCGGTGGTTTTGCAGGAAGGTTTTTTAAAAGCAAATAATAATAAAGAAGCGCTGCTGAATATGTTTAATAAAGATGTTCAAAGGATGAAAGTGTTTAAGGGGTGGAGCGATGAACAAATGAAAGCTATTCAAGCAGCTACATTGGTTATTAATGGTACCAATGATGTGGGTACTGTGGAACATGCAGTGGAAATGTATCGAACTATTCCCAATTGCCAATTGGCGATTCTTCCGGGTAAGCATGGCGCCTACCTGGGTGCTATAGAATCTTTGCATAATGGTAAATGGACACAACAATATGTTGCAGATTTAATAGAGCAGTTTCTTGACAATGTGGAATAGATGCCATTTTAACCGTCGTTATTGATGAGTTTTTGTGTCACTTAAATAACCCTTTGTGTTCCTTTGTGTGCTTAAAGTCTTTGTGTGAAAAAAAACCTTTTGCGAAGCAAAAAAAGCAGGTGCGCACAAAGCCACCAAGAGTACTAAATTTCTCTTCTGTATTTATTATATAAAACAAAAAATAATTCACTACTTTGTCCCTTGTGCAGTATAACGGGCAAATGAAAAAAAGGGTAGGAAAGGGGGGCTTCTTTTTTAAAAAAAGCGATGTTTCCGAACCAAAAAACCTGAAAAAATTTTCATTTCAATCCCCTATCTTTGCCAACTTCTAAAAATTATGATATGAAATTGAAAGGTTTGGTGTGGTTTTTTACCATTACGCTTATTCTGATCTCTCTTTACCAACTTTCTTTTACCTGGGTCGTTAACAGCCATGAAAGTAAAATGAAAGCCAAGGCGGTAAAAGCCGTTATGATGAGTAATCCCGGCATTACCGGTGAGAAAAAAGATGAACTGGTGCAGGCAAAATTTCATCATTACCTTGATAGTACAAGGGATGAAAAAATTTATCCTTTTTTGGGAACCACTTACCAAAAATCAAAAGAAAACGAACTGAACCTTGGCCTTGACTTGCAGGGTGGTATGAGCGTTACCATGAATGTAAGCCTTGATGGTTTATTAAAATCTTTAAGCAACAATCCTAAAGATCCGCAATTATTAAAAGCAATAGCAACGGCTAATGCTCAAAAAGTAAAAAGCGACCTCGATTATATTTCTTTATTCGGACAGGTTTTTCAGGAACAAAATCCTGGTGTGAAACTCGCCTCTTTATTTGCCGGAGCGGGAAGGTCTATAAAAATAACGGATAGCGATCAGAAGGTGCTCCAGGAGCTGGAAATAACTTCAAAGACAGCTATTAATCAAACCTATAAAGTTCTTCTAAAACGTATTGACCAGTTTGGTGTAGCCTCGCCAAGCATCAACCTCGATGCTAACAAAGGAACCATTAATGTAGAATTGGCAGGTGTACAGGATGCAGTAAGGGTTAGAAACCTGTTACAGGCTTCTGCTTATTTACAGTTCTGGGAAGTGTATAACATTGGTGAAATTGGAAAAAACATTGATGATGCCGATAAGGCGCTTGCCCAATATTTGAGTGGTGTTTCTGCAGACACGGCGTTGCATTCTCTGGATACAGCCAAAGTTGCTTTGGATTCTGCAAAATTATTGGCCAACGAACATCCTCTTGCCAGCACCATTCACTTCATAGGGCCACAACAGGATGCCAGCGGGAAACCTCAATATTATTCAGCAATTGCGAATGTAGAATCGAAAGATACGTCTCTTGCCAATCGCTACCTGAGCATGGATATTGTAAAAAATAATTTCCCTGCCAACATCAAGTTTTTGTATGGCATGCAGCAAAAGAATGAAAAAACCGGACAAAGATATTTTGAACTATACGCCATAAAAACGGTTCCGGGAACTGATAAAGCAAAATTAGAAGGAGAGGGTGTGGAAGATTCAAAAGCGGATTATGATGAACATGGTCGTCCGGCTATAAAAATGCAAATGACACCCACCGGTAGCCGCACATGGGCAAAGCTTACGGGTGACAATGTGGGCAGGCCTATTGCCATTGTGTTGGATGATATTGTTTACAGCGCGCCCAATGTAAATGGCGTTATTGAAGGAGGAAATTCTGAAATCAGCGGAAACTTTACGGTAGAGGAAGCGCAGGATTTGGCCAGTGTTTTAAAGATTGGTAAAATTGATGCTCCCGCAAAAATAGTTCAGGAGCAAATAGTAGGGCCTACATTGGGGCAGGATGCCGTTAACGGTGGCGCCATGGCATTTGGCATTTCATTTATTGTGATTTTTATTTTAATGCTGGTGTATTATAATAATGCCGGCTGGATTGCTAATATCGCTTTAATATTAAACCTTCTTTTTACCGTGGGTATTTTAAGTGCATTAGGCGCCACGCTTACCGCGGCAGGTATTGCAGGCCTTGTGCTCACGATTGGTATGGCAGTGGATACCAACGTAATTATTTTTGAAAGAATAAAGGAAGAAATAGCACGTGGCAAAACGCACCAGCAGGCGGTACATGATGGATACAGAAGATCCTACGCGCCGGTTATTGACTCGCACGTAACTATTTTCTTAACTGCGGCCATTTTATTTTACTTCGGTTTAGGTCCTGTTCTTGGTTTTGCTACCACTCAAATGCTGGGTATTTCTCTTTCACTTTTTTGTGGAATTTTAATATCAAGGCTTGTTACAGATGTTTGGATGACAAAAGAAAGGCACTTTAAATATTTTACCAATTTTTCTAAAAAAATATTCCAACACGCGAGGTTTAAATTTGTAGAATACAGAAAATATGCCTACATGTTCTCTGTATTAGTTGTCATTTTTGGGGTTGGATCTTTCTTCAATGGTTTCGACAAGGGAGTGGAATTTAAAGGAGGAAGAAGCTATACCGTTGAATTTAGTAAAGTGGTAAATATCGAGGACATACGTCATCCACTTCAACTTGCTTTCGACGGAGACCATCCGGTAATAAAAACGGTGGGAGATAATAAGCATCTGAACATTACCACTTCATACCTGAAGGGTGTGGAAAATGCAGATAGTGCGGTTCAAACGCAATTATACACGGGGCTAAAAGCACAATTACCCGCAGCCCTCACTTACGATCAGTTTGTAAAAAATAATATCCAGAGTTCGCAGGTAGTACAGCCTATCATTTCAAAAGACCTGGAGGCGGGGGCAGTGAAAGCGGTTATTTTTGCCATTTTCGCTATTATCATTTATATATTCCTGCGTTTCCGGGATTGGCGGTATTCTTTGGGTACCATTGTATCCTTATTGCATGATGTTTTTATAACGCTCGCGGTTTTCTCCTTCTTTAAAAATATAGTTCCGTTCCCATTAGAAATTGACCAGCATTTTATTGCGGCCATTCTTACGGTCGTCGGGTTCTCTATGAATGATACGGTAATTGTGTTTGATAGAATCAGGGAAGACAGCCATAATATGCAGGGTGCTTCCAAAGGCTCTATCATCAATAGAGCCATTAATGATACTTTAAGCCGTACCATTATGACTTCGGTAACCGTGTTTTTAACCCTGCTTGCTTTATTTATATTCGGCGGCGAAGTAACAAGAGGCTTCTCTTTCGCCATGCTGATTGGTGTGTTTGCCGGTACGTATTCTTCTATTTTTGTGGCTGCACCTGTACTTATGGAGTTTGCAAAAGACAAACCTTTGGGTACTGCACGGCTCAGGTCATCCAAAACAAAAAAAGCACCAGCGACAAAGTTGGCTAAGGAAGTACATTGATATTTGATACTTAAATGATAAAAATAAAAAAGGAGTTGTCTCAAAAGACAGCTTCTTTTTTTTTAGAAGGTGAATGGAGAATGGTGAATGGTGAAAGGTGAATGGGGAATAAGAGGGATGCACTCACAACCATAACCTGGTTGAAGTGGAATAGCCGTGGATACAATCCATAGAAAAGATGCAATCCATAGAAAAGTTATGATGATCACATGCGAAGTGTAACCAATAAACTAATCAACCATTTTAAAATAATACAAAAAATTCTGTTAATACCTTTTTCGTCCCAATCCTTTATTACTACATTTGAACCTCAACTTTCAACC
This sequence comes from Hanamia sp., assembly GCA_036566285.1. Classification (GTDB taxonomy): domain Bacteria; phylum Bacteroidota; class Bacteroidia; order Chitinophagales; family Chitinophagaceae; genus Ginsengibacter. The sequence goes on along the minus strand of DATCWN010000074.1, from coordinate 964 downwards.
TAAAAAACGAAGTATCCTCTCTTGTAATTATCCGCTATTACAGAATGGGATATTAAACAGATTTTACACAAAGAAAATTATATCTTTTGAAATCAAAACTGTATCGTTTTTTAATTTTCTGCGCCGGCTCCGATGAAGATATTCTTGCGAGATGTCCCCGTTCAGAACACATTAAACATGCGGGCTTTGGCGCTCTGGTGCTGGTGCCAGCCACGCTCGGCTTGTTTTCTATGACCTATGCCATTTCTACTTTTGCAGAAAGCCCGTACCTGTATATCCTGGCAGGGCTTGTTTGGGCAGGCATCGTTTTTACTTTCGACAGGTTTGTCATCTCTACCTTTCGTAAGAAAAGCTCTATCGCAAAAGATGCAATTTCCGTTACCTTTTTATCCCGTCTTGTGTTTTCAATATTTGTGGGAATCGCGGTGGCTCATCCGTTGGTACTACTATATTTTCATGAAAGCATTGCTGTGAATATGGATGAAGTGGCACATGCAAAAGTGGATAGTATTGAAAATGTTTATCAGCTACAAAGAAAAAGTTATCAGTTGCAAACGGATACCCTTGATAACAATTTAAAAGCCCTTAATGATACCATTCATTTGCAGGAACGCATTCTTCATGATGAGATTAAAGGAATTGTAAGGGGCGACGACAGAACTACGGGCAAAGCCGGTGAAGGGCCTACTTTCAAATATGATACCGCTTACCTGAACAGGCTGTATTTCGATGCAGCGCAGGCAAAAAAAAGTAACGAGGCAAAGAAGTTGGAGAATAGCATAGCCATCATAAAACTGGACTCCGCAAGGAATTCAAAAATAAAGCGGCTTACTTTCAGCCGTGATTACCTCGAAAGAGAAAAGGCATTGCAACGCCTTTCCGATTCAAACCCTATCATTAGAGTTACTACCGGATTTCTAATTCTGTTTTTTATTTTGGTAGATATTTTACCCGTTACCTGGAA
>DATCWN010000494.1:0-2852 GCA_036566285.1 Hanamia sp. | reverse complement strand
GGAATGAGTTCTATTTCGCGAATTTCAGCCGTGTTTTTATAAAGGTTGATTTCTTCATTGCAACCGCCATCAAGATATTCAAAAGCAAACCGGGGAATTCTTTTTTTTGCTTTTTCTATCAGATCTTCTACAGCAGGATATCTTGGATTGTATTGAAATTTCATTGCGATATTTTTTTGATAATTTTTAAATTATCAGTCGGTTTTTTATTCGGGTTTTATAATGATGTAATGGTAATTTTCGGCAGAATAATGGTTCAAAAATAATGGTTCTATTTTATTTATTGATAAGCTTATGCAGAAACTGCCAACTTAATTTTTCGGAAACCGGTCAGGCGGAAGCCGTCGGAGTGGTTGCAGAAAAATATTTCAGTTCAATAATATCATTGGGCAAAGCCTTTTGATTCCAGGCATTATGAATAGCAAGTGCAGCGCCCACGGCCGTTGCCTGGGCCATAGACGCAGCAAATATTTCAACACCGGGAAAAGCCGAAGCAAGAAGATTCATGTAAATTTCATTTTTGCTGAAGCCTCCATCAACAAAAATTCTTTTAACCTTCGTTCCTTTTAAAACCAACTGAGTAGAAGCATATTGTTGCGATACAATATCCATCATCAACTGGTGGTAGGCTTCCTTATCATTCTTAAAATCATTCAATTCCCTGCCGGCAAACAAAGAAGTTTTCAGAACATTTTTATCCTGTTTTAATTTCTTTGATGTCCCATTTCTTTTTTGCAGCTTCGCAATAATTTCAGGATTAAAATCCATGGCACGGTACCGCGCTGTATTTTGATTAAAATGATCGCTGATTCTTTTTACCTGCTGCTCATGCTCATTGCCCGCAAATAATCTTGAAGCCTTCACCGGTTTGCCTTCGTAGGTCATGTAGCAAAGGCAATCATTTTCCAATTCTTCTTTTGTCAATGGAGAATGATTAAAAGGGTTTAAAGAAATACACCAGGTTCCCGTGGATAATAAAATAAAAGGTTCCCGGAAGTTTACGAGGTAAGGTATCAATGCAGCCGAACTATCATGAAGGCCAATGCCTACGGAATAATTGTTGCCGGGAAAAGATGCCGGAACCACCTGATTGCATGGAAAAATTGGCGCAAGCTTTTCAAGAATGCCTTCCTGCTTTACCCAATAATGGTATTCGTTTTTATGGAAATCCCAAAGATTGGTATGACATCCGATGCTGGTGATATCGCTGCAAATATGTGAAGAGATTAGAAAACTTAAATATTGTGGCAAATGCAAAGCATGTTTTATTTTACTAAACAATTCCGGCTTTTCATATTTAATACGATACAATTGCATGCCCGAATTCAGGCTTCCCAAAACCGGTGATGCGGTACGGAATGAAAATTCCTCCTCGCCACCATAAGTATTATAAAATTGCTTCTTTAAATTTTCAGGATATTCTTTTAAATAATTGTACAATGGCGCAAATGCCCGCCCCTCTTCATTTAAATACACAAAGCTGGCTCCATAGCTGGAAAAATTAATCGCTTTTATTTCAAAATCTTTTAGCCTGAAAACCTCCCGCAAAGAATCGAAGACAGACAACCGGAGGCTATCCAAATTTTCACAAGGATCTCCATCTTCATCTGTTGTTTCAAAAAAACGAGCTGACTTTTCAAAAACTATTTTATAATTCTGGTCGAACAGAAATAATTTTTTGTTGGTTTTACCTACATCAAAAATTGCTATTACATTTTGTTTCATTATGGCCTCCCTGCCCTCCAGAGGAGGGTTCTAAAAACAGTTCAAACTAAATCAGTAAATATTTAAAGTTCTTACTTTTCATAAATTTTTCAAACACCCAGCAGCTCTGTAAAATCAACATGGATTATTTCTCACCCAAACTTACAAGAATAAAGAAAGTTATTTTCTTCGACCCTCCTCCGGAAGGTAGAGAGGCTACAATCCTGTCGCCATGGTTTTCATTCCTCTTTCTGAAATCAAATGCTCTCTTACTTTTTCATTACGAAATACCGATAAAGGATTCAAAGCGCCTCCTGAACGAAGTCTCGCTTCGGCTACAAGCGGGCGCACATCGGTATTAAATGCCTGCTGGATTATTTCCTGCGCGGTAACCACATCGTTATTATTCTGAGCTTCTACTAGTTTTTTTCTATCTACCAATAACGCTTTTGTATAAGCCATCATGATGGCTTCCAAAGATTGCAACAGATCTTCAAGTGGGTCTTTTACATTATGCGATGCATCAATCATCCAGGCCAAATCTGTAGCATGGTTCATTTTTTTCGCATCCATACCTTCCACCAATTCATTAAAAATTAAAAACAGTTGGTAAGGCTTGATGCTCCCTACAGTAAGGTCATCATCTCCATACTTTGAATCATTAAAATGAAATCCGCCCAGTTTCCCTTCCATTAATAGCAAGGCAACAATCTGTTCAATATTGGCATTGGCCAAATGATGCCCGAGATCAACCAAGGTATATGCTTTCGGCCCTAGTTTATGGGTGTATAATAAGGACTGTCCCCAATCGCCGACCGTCATTGAATAAAAATTGGGTTCAAATGCTTTGTACTCTACAAACATTTTCCAGTCAGCCGGTAATGCAGCATACACTTCCTGCAAGCTTTCCAATGTATTTTGAAATGCTTTTCTGAAATTCAATTGCCCCGGGAAAGTAGAGCCATCACTTAACCATACGGTGAGCGATTGCGACCCCAACTGAACGCCATATTTTATCACTTCTATATTATGATCAATGGCCTGCTTACGCACCGCTTTATCCACATGCTGCATCGAACCAAATTTGTAACTCAGTTTCTGATCAGGCTGATCCTGGAAAGTATTAGAATTCATGGCATCGAAGCGAA
>DATCWN010000399.1:0-4639 GCA_036566285.1 Hanamia sp. | reverse complement strand
TTTTGAAAAGAAAGAAGAGAACAAAGAAGAAAGCAAGCAATTCATTAAAAAAGAGTTCACCCTGCAATCGTTTAAGAGGTCATTTACTTTAGACGAAAAAATAAATGCAGACGAAATCAATGCTAAATATGAAGATGGTTTATTGCTTTTAACTTTACCCAAAACAGAAGAAGTAAAAGTGATGCCAAAAGAAATCTCAGTAAAATAATTTGACTGGAAAAATATCTTTCTAAAAACCTTCTCAGATTTTGAGGAGGTTTTTTTATGAATGCAATGCAGTAAGAAAATTATTATGATAAAGTTGCTTTACTTAATCTCTTAATTACGCTTCACTTTACTGATGTGTTTTTGCTTATTATTTATATCCCAAAATCTTCAACATGCTTGCAGCGCTTTGTTCCTTGGCATATACCCAATCCACCAGCTTGCCGTTTTTATCATAATCAATAACAATATATTTTGGAGAAGGTATCAGGCAATGCTTAATGCCGCCATAGCCACTTATCTGATCCTGGTAAGCGCCCGTGTGAAAAAAACCTACATACAAAGGTTCGCCGGTACCTACCTTCGGCAGAAATACTTCATTGATGTGTTCTTCAGAATCGTAATAATCATGGCTATCGCAAGTAATTCCTCCAAGCGTTACTCTTTGATATTCTTCATCCCATTTATTTACCGGAAGCATTAAAAATTTTTCGCCAATACCCCATGTATCGGGCAAAGTGGTAATGAAAGAAGAATCAATCATATACCATGTTTCCCTGTCGTTCTGCATCTTTTCACCGATCACACTATAAATGTGCCCCATGCTTTCGCCTACTGTATAGCTTCCAAATTCTGTAAAAATATTAGGCATCGGGACCTTGCTTTTTTTACATGCAACTTTTATATTCCTTACAATTTCGTTGATCATAAACTGGTAATCATACTCAAAACCCAGAGAATGTTTTATCGGAAATCCGCCTCCCAAATTGATCGAATCCAGTTCGGGGCATATTTTTTTCAACTGGCAATAAAGGTTAATCACTTTATTTAATTCGCTCCAGTAATATACATCGTCCTTTATTCCCTTGTTCAAAAAAATATGCAACATTTTTAATTGAAAGCGGTGTTCATTTCCTTCTATTTCATCCACATAAAATTCAAGAATATCTTTTGCGCGTATGCCTAACCGTGAGGTATAAAAAGGGAAAGTAGGTTCTTCTTCTGCAGCCACCCTGATACCAATATTAAAAGGAACGCGCACTGATTTTCGGTATGCCTTTAATTCTTCTTTATTATCCAGGATAGGAATCACGTTTTTAAATCCTGTGTTTATCAAACGCGCTATACGGCTGGTGTAAGACTTTTGTTTAAATCCATTACAAATAATGAAAGTATCTTTTGTAATCTTCTTTCTTTCATACAATTTATTGATGATCTCAATATCGTAAGCATAGGATGTTTCAAGATGGATATCATGTTTCAAAGCTTCTTCCACTATGAAAGAAAAATGAGAGCTTTTGGTGCAATAGCAATAATTATATTTTCCTTCATACTTATGCTTTTTAATAGCATTGGCAAACATCTTTTTCGCCTTGTTTATCTGCAAGCCTATTTTAGGTAAAAAGGTAAACTTCAATGGCGTGCCGTACTTATCAATTAACGCTTTTACGTCCAGGTCATTGTACTGTAGATAACCATCTTTCAGTTTGTAGTCTTCCTGTGGAAAATTAAATGTTTGGTGTACGAGGTCGTTGTAAGTATTATTCATTGAAAGATAATATTGTCTTTTAATTTTTTACAAATGTAAATGAATGAAGAAATAAATTTGGAATTATGGATTATGAATTAAAAATTAATAAAAACAGAAACGAAATTTTATTTTGTTTGCCTGATTCATCTGCATAAAAAAACCGTCCCGGTGTGGAGACGGTTATATAAACAAGTAGCTCGGTATTATTTAACCGAAAGAATCAGGCTCTTGAAACTCTCCGGTTCATTCATAGCCATATCGGCAAGAATTTTCCTGTTGAGGTCAATATTTTTTTCGCGTAATTTAAAAATAAACTGACTGTAGGTTAATCCTTCAGCCCTCACGGCTGCATTGATACGTGCAATCCACAAAGCGCGGTATTCGCGTTTCTTAAGTTTGCGGCCTACATAACTATACGTAAGCCCTTTTTCCATTACATTCTTGGCAACGGTGTAAACATTTTTCCTTTTTCCGTAATAACCTTTAGCGGCTTTTAGAATTCTTTTCCTTCTTGCCCTTGATGCTACTGCATTTGATGAACGTGGCATATTTTAATATTTTAGATTTTTGATTTAAGATTTCAGACTTAGAATGCTCTAAATTGAAATGAATTATTGCTTTGTTCCCCCTTTAGGGGTTAGGGGTCTTTTATTTCATTCTTAATAAACGCATCACAAACGGCCTGTTTGCTGCACTTACCGATCCTTTCTTGCGTAAAGCACGTTTACGCTTAGTAGTTTTTTTTGTAAGAATGTGACGTTTAAAGGGTTTTTGAAAAGTGATTTCACCGGTACCGGTTACTTTGAAGCGCTTCTTGGCGCTGGAGTTGGTTTTAACCTTTGGCATTATTAATAAATTTTACTTTTACACCCTTGCCGGCGCCCCGAACAGACGGGAACTTATGGAGCCATGTGGGCAATATGTTTTTAGGGAAATCCCCATTCAGCCAAAACATAAATGCTAAATGGGCTGCAAAAGTAAGGGATTTATTTGATTGTTGAGTTGTTGAATTGATGAAATGTGGGATTTTTGAATTGCTAAATTGTTGAATTGTTATATTGTGAGTTGATGAAGACCATTTACCTAATAAACCATTTAACCATTTAACTAATGAACCATAAACCCAATTAACCATTCTGCCCCGCAAACACCTTTCTCAAAATATCGGTAATCCTGGCCGCCGGATCTTTACGGATTTTTTGTTCTTCAAGGCCAATATGATAAAACAATCCATCGAGCGCCTTTTGTGTTACATAAGCCGTGAGGTCAGTGTTAACCGGATTCTTACTAAACCGGTTATAAACAGTAAACACCTCTTTCCAATGTTTGGTGGCATCAGTATATTCAAGTGATTTTGAAACAATAGGAGTAAATGCGGTAGTAAGCTGTGCCGTAGTTTTTTGTTTTAAGTAATGCGTGGCGGCAAAATTATCTCCTCTCAAAATTCCAAATGCATCCTGTATGGTCATCTGGGTAATGGCATTGAGAAAAATATTGCCTACATATTTGGAAGCATCTTCTGCAGCGCGGTTCATTGATAATACCGCTTTATCAACTACGCTTCCCATGCCTACGCTTCTTAAGGTCTTCTCTACATTTTGGGCTTCCGGCGGCATTAAAATTCTAATCATGTCGTCTCTATAAAATCCATCCAGTAAACCCAAATGAAAAGTAGAGGAATCGGTTCCTACTTTGAGCGCTTCCTTTAGACCTTGCACCACTTCTGCATTGCTAAGGTTGCTATTCCCAACGGAACCCAAAATATTTTTTGCCGTATCACATCCGGTTAATGAAAATAAAATAACAGAACTTAAAAGAAGTTTCTTCATAAAAATTTTTGGTATCAATTCAAGTTCAGTGCCAAAAAATTTAAACCGTTACTTCCTAAACTTAAAATCAACACATCCCACAATTAACGAATCGTTTTTTCAAAATGGCTTCTTTTAAAATATTCATCTTTATTTTCGTTGCTTTTTATTAGCTGCTTTTTATAAATGAATTATGATGACGGGTAAGCCTGCTTTTTTCAAAAGCATTTTAATATTATTAAACGTTGGAACTATAATAGCCTATCTGGTGACGTGTTTCATCCCTTTTATCAATACAGGAGAACATTGGTATTTCGCTTTCCCCGGACTTATTTTTCCGCTAATCTTTTTCGCCCTTGTGGGCTTTATAATTTTATGGGCTATTTTAAAATCGCGGTGGGGGTGGATTTCATTGATTGTGATGCTTTTGGGCTTTCAGCAAATTATTACTGTTTTCGGATTTAATGTTCCTACCAAATTTTCTTATGAAAAAGCGCCAAACACTCTAAGGGTTTTACAATGGAACGTGTCCAGTTGGGATGAGAGCAGCGAAAAAGAAGAAGAAGGCACCAGCTTCCGTCCGCTAATGATGGATTTGGTAAAACAACAAGACGCCGATGTTCTTTGTTTTGAAGAATTTTTTGAATCAAAAGACACGGCATATTTTAAACCAAATATTTCTACAATTGCAGAGATGGGTTACCCCTATTACTATTTCGTGCCAACAGTAACGTACCAAAATGATTATGAAATGGGCATTGCCATCTTTTCAAAATACCCAATGACAGACTCGGCTAATTTTAGTTTCAAAAAAAATAAAAAAACTGAACATTTAATTTATACCGATATAAAAGTGAACGATCATACCTTCAGAATTTTCGCCACTCACCTGCAATCGGTTCATTTCGATGAATCAGATTATCAGAGTTTGAGCAGGTTAAAGCGGGCAAGGGAAACCGATTTGAATGATTCGCGCACCATTGTTTCCAAATTAAAAAGAGGATACGAATCACGTTATCAACAGGCGGAGCTTGTGAGCCAAAAAATAAAGGAAAGCCCTTACCCTTCGCTTATTTGTGGAGATTTTAATGACGTT
>DATCWN010000231.1:0-3645 GCA_036566285.1 Hanamia sp. | reverse complement strand
TTGTTAACTGCGATAGATACAATGCCAATCTCTTTGCCCACAGGCGCGCCATTAACCGAAATAGTAAAAGTTACCAGGTCGGTGCTTTGTTGATTGGGTAAAAGACGGAGGTTAGGCATTTTATATTCTTACATTATTTTTTCAAAAAAAATTACTTCGCTTTTTCAACCGGTGGGAAAACGATTTTATCACCCACTTTAAGTTTTCGGAAATTATCAAGATTGTTTACACGGGCCAGCTCCATATAATATTTGGAATCTTTATAAATAGTATAGCTCATCAAATCCAACCTGTCGGTGGCTGTAATGGTTCTTACATGCGTAACATCGGGAGAGCTAAGAAAATTTTGTAACTGTTCCAACGCGGGCGTGGTGTATTCTGTAAAGCCCGCTTTTAATGTGGCCCTTAATGGCGTACCATCCGGGCGGAATAAAGTATAATCAATCGTTAATGAAGTAAGTACGCATCGGGCCAGAAAGGTTCCCCATAGAATGATGAGATAAGTAGGCCGGTGCGTGTCTCCAATAAAACCACAGGTGGTTCTGAATAAAATTACATCGGCAAGCACTTCGCGTTTTTCGCCTGAAGCGCCTGTGCCATCCACAAGAAAATCAAAATTAAAAGTTCTTGGCTGCTCCCTGTTAAAACGTTGCTCGCTGCCGGTGGATCCGGGCCGCCTGTCGTTATTAAATAGACTTTGTTTGGTGATACTGTATTTTTCAGGATTGAACATGCCGATGTAGATACTGAATGGAATACCCAGCGAAGATTCGGTAGCTTCCTTAAACCCGATAATTTTTATTTTATCCAAAAAACCACTCATAGCTTTATTTTTTTAGCGTTCTTCTTTACGGCGTAAAATTTCTAATACCTGCTCCACACATTCTTCAATTATCTGCTGCCTTTGAAAATTATCATGCTCAACGCCATTGTTTGTGGGTGATGGCGTTGGTGTAGTTTCGGGTTCCTGCACATTGGCACGAACAACAATTTCTAAAATTTCTACAGGCATGTTATTTTTTTTAACCCACTCTAAAATATTGATACGATAATTCCATTGTCTCCACCACTATTTTACTTTCCTGCGCATTAAAATCGGACACCGACCATTTTTTGGGCCATGCGTTAACGATGTTATAGGTTTGCAACGGCGTGTTTTTATCGTTAAGTAAGGTTACCACAACGGTAATGGGTCGTATGTCCAGATTTTCAATGGCATCCTTGCACCATTTTACAATGGCAGAGTTTACAATCAGTCCACGTTTCAATACCAGGTCAGTATATTTTGCCCGCGTGGGCAATGCCTGCGAATAGCGGTTTTCGCCACCCTGCCTTACTTCCTCGGTAAGCAGCTCCGCATTAAATCCATTTACTTCCTGGAACATGGCATCGGCGCTACCTACTCCGCCAAGCTGAAATTCAACCCGGAAAAAGAAACCAACCGGTGGATAATTAGTTGCCATTTTTAATCGCCGTTTTGCATTACCAAACCTTCATGTGCCAGCTCGATGGTTTCAATGGCCACGCCATTATCATCGCTTTTTAAATCGGTGGATTGCACTTTGGAAGGCCAGGCATTTTTCACTTTCCAAACTACCACTGGCTCATGATTTTCATTGAGCAGGCTGATGGTTACATCGCGCCTTTCAATGGTATTCAGCGCCACAGTATTCCACCATTTGAAATAATCATTATCGCCTTCAAAAATGCCCCGCTTCATGGTGATGTTGCCAAACTTTTGCATGCCCGGCATTTTTATTTTATGATACTCGGGGCTGCTGCCGTCGCGGTATTCCACCACATCCGTTTCCACTGAAAGGCCGCTTACTTCAGAGAACCCGATTTTTGCGCCACCCCACTCCACACGGAAGTGAAACTTTGGTAAGGGATAGTTTGCCATAATAGTATTTGTTTAGTTTGATATGAAATTGTTGAATGGTTAAATGGTTGAATGTTACGTTCGCAGCGACTTAGGATTCCTGCATTTTGTGAGAGAATTTCAACACAATAAATTCTGCCGGGCGCACCACGGCCATTCCTATTTCCACATTCATGTAGCCTTCCAGGATGTCCTGTGCCGTCATGGTAATGTTAAGTCCCACTTTTACATAAAAAGCCTGCTCCGGTTTGGCACCGGCCAATGCACCCTGCCTCCACAACACGGTAAGATAATTTTCTATCATGGCCCTCACCTTCACCCATGTGTTGGCATCGTTGGGTTCAAACACAAATTGATAAGTAGCTTTTTTTACGGATTCCTCCACCATGTTAAAGAAGCGGCGAACAGAAACATAGCGCCATTCATTATCATTACCGGCTAAGGTCCTGGCGCCCCAAACCAAAATCCCTTTTCCTGTAAAGGCACGAATGGCATTAATGGATTTACCGGATGTAACATCTACATTTAACCCGTTTTGTACATCATCAGTAATTTTACAGGTAACATCTGTTACTCCATTTAATCCAACATTGGCTGGTGCCTTCCAAACCCCGCGATTAGAATCTACAGAAGCATATACGCCTGCAATTAAAGCGCTGGGGGCTAATGCCACCGCATTTTGATTGAGCGCTAATTTAAGTTTGTTATAAGCTGCCGAATTGGTTCCTTTTATAGCGCCTATGTTTTGGCCGTTTAATGGCCCCGCGCCGGGAGTTGGCCCACCTGAAATATTGTGTACGATATTTACCTGCGCATCATCATACGCATATTGAAATATCGTTTTTACATTGGGAAAATAGGAAGCTCCATACTTTAGGAAGGAGGAGGTAATGCCTGCCCTGAACAGTGAGACTGCGGTATTGATATCTCCACTGTTAACAAGCCCTTCTCCGGTGTGGTGTATGTCCATAATGCAAAACCTGTCTTTCAGTTTATTACATTGGTCAAGAGAACTATTTTGCAAAGTATAGTATTCCCCTTCTGCCATTTTTTGTCCTTCCGGGTAAACAATCAAAGTAGGCTCATCTTCTTTAGCTAATGCGTCTAAACCTAACTGGAATTCAGCAATTACAAGTGCATCACCCAGGGCAGCTTTAAATGCTCCGATAGAAATGATATAACAGGGGCCGCCACCGTTAGCAAAATAAGCTTGCATGGCATAATACATTACGTGACTTGAAGCAGCTCCGTTAAAGGCAACAGAAAACATTTCCTTAGTGGTAATGCCGGAAGAATTTTGCTCCTCTGTATAAGTAATTTCAAGGTTATCCTCATTTTTTGCTTTACCAAAATAAGTTTCATATTCAAGGAGTGAAGTGATCCTCGTTGGCTTGTTGGTAAGTGAACTTCCGCCACTGTCAATTGCCTTTTCGGTATATCCGATAAATGCGGGGATAGCAGTTTCCACCTGCGCCACCGATGGGGGAAAGAGGGCTATTTCCTCTATATACACACCGGGTGTTTTGTAAGTTGCCATAATTGTAATTTTTGTTGGTGATAAATTTTTTTCTTTAAGGTTATGTGTCAATTTTTACATACATATTTGATGAAAAAAATCCGGTAGCCCCATCGCGCTCAAAAATTAAGTTTCCCACTTCCGGATTTTTTAAATTTTTTATTTGTTTGCCAGTTGTTGTTCTTGTTGCGGTTAAAGTTGCCAACGGTGTTTCCGTAAGTGCAATGGATTCCTGGGATGTTACCAATGC
>DATCWN010000230.1:0-4168 GCA_036566285.1 Hanamia sp. | reverse complement strand
TATCACGATTATGAAACAGAAAATATATCAGATAGACGCCTTTGCCAATGAAGTTTTTTCAGGAAACCCGGCAGCAGTTTGTCCGCTTGACCAATGGTTGAGTGATGACCTTTTACAAAAAATAGCCATGGAAAACAACCTTGCTGAAACTGCCTTTTATGTAAGGCAAGGCGATCAATACCAGATAAGATGGTTTACACCTGCTGTTGAAGTGGACCTTTGCGGCCACGCAACTTTAGCAGCAGCTTTTGTTTTATTTTATCACGAGAACCACAATGAAAATAAAATTCACTTTCATTCCCTAAGAAGCGGAATATTAACGGTAACGAGAGAGGGCGAAGTATTGACATTAAATTTTCCAACCGATGAATTGGAGCCAGTAGCACTGTTTGACGAATTGATTGCCGGGTTTGATATCAGGCCCCGGTTGGCTTTTAAAGGTAAAACGGATTACATGCTGGTATATGACAATGAAGAGGAAATTAGAAAAGTAATTCCTGCCTTTGACGTAATTTCAAAATTAAAAGCGCGAGGAATTATTATAACCGCCAAAGGTGATACCGTTGATTTCGTTTCGAGATTTTTTGCCCCACAGGCAGGAGTTAACGAAGACCCTGTAACGGGTTCGGCGCATACTACTTTAACTCCCTATTGGTCAAAACGGCTTGGTAAAAGGAATTTGTCAGCCATACAACTTTCAGCCCGTAAAGGCTATTTACAATGCAAATATTTAAATGACAGAGTGGAGATCAGCGGACAGGGAAAGCTATACTTAATTGGAGAAATATATTTGAAAGACGTTCAGGCTATGAAGGTCTGAACTATAATTGCTTTTCAAAATGTAAATGGGGAAGCGCTTGTTATAACGACTGGTAATTGCCTGAAAACCATAAAACGATAAGATGTGGCAAAGCTGTACCAGCAACACCTTTCACTACCTCTCAAAATCATCAACTGATTTATTGGACTGTTTTTTGCTTGTTTCAAAAGATGCTTGCCAAAGGCTGAAAGTTTCAGACATTTTATATGGTTTTATAAAAAAAATGTTTTTAACTTTATAAGGAATATGACTCTTTAAAACTTATTTATATGAGTACTGTAAGAAATATTCTGCAACAAAAAGGCAATTTAGTCTTTAGCATTAGTCCTGACAGTACTGTATATGCCGGACTCGAATACCTGCAAGAAAAAAATCTCGGCGGTTTAGTAGTAGTAGAAAATGGCAAATTAATTGGCGTATTTACAGAACGCGATTATGCCCGCAAAGTAATTCTGAAGGGGCGCGCCTCGAAAGAAACGCTTGTGAGGGATATCATGGATACCAATCCCGTATTCGTAACTCCGGATAACACCCTTGATGATTGCATGCAACTGATGACCAATAAATTCATCCGTCATCTGCCCGTTATGGAAAACGGTGAATTGATAGGTGTCATCTCCATTGGGGATATCGTAAAATATATTATCAGCGAAAAGGATTTTATTATTGAAAACCTGGAACATTACGTTACAAGTTAGTGTGCAGATAAGAAATGTTTATGGGCCTTATTGGAATGTGGGTTAGGCCCCGAATGAATTGAAAGCATCTGCACCTGGGTTTATTTTGTTGTATTTAAATTAACCGGTATGCCTGGTAACAACGATTACAACCTTGCTTTATGGCCCTTGCTGCTATACGCAGTATTAGTGATACTCTTACTGGTAGCCATTTTCGTTTTATCCTATTCATTAGGTCAGCGCCATCGTGAGAAGGCTACCAACCTGCCTTACGAAGGTGGCATACGGCAAACCGGTTCTGCACGGTTGCGTTTCTCTGCACAATTTTACCTGGTAGCTATGTTGTTTGTGATTTTTGATGTGGAAGCTGTTTTTATCATGCTATGGGCCCTGGGGTTTTATGAACTGGGCTGGCCGGGGTACATAGGGGTTAGTATATTTATTGCACAACTGGTAGTCGTATTGATTTATGAATGGGGAATAGGTGCATTGGATTTTGGCCCGGATGGCTTAAAAATTTTGAAGGCATATAGGAAGATAAAAAAGGAATAGTGTTTTATATACAAATCGACAGACTGAATGCAGCTCTTCATATATTGATTAATGATTTTTATTCTTATCAACTTTAAAATTCTCCGTCACCCGGCGGATTAAGGAATATGAAATGGTGGTTAAGCAAATCAGGAGATGCAACCGGAAATATTTCCGGCACTGGCAGCATGGAAGAGGCGGTCAGCAAAAGTATTATGCTTACTACCGTGCAGGATTTAGTGGCCTGGGGTCGCAAAAATTCTATGTGGCCTTTTCATTTCGGTTTAAGTTGCTGTTTTGTGGAAATGGCCACCAGCATTACCAGTAAATATGATATAGCGCGCTTTGGTGCCGAAGTAATCCGCGCCACACCCCGTGAAGCCGATGTAATGGTAATTGCAGGAACCGTATTTATAAAAATGGTTCCTATTATCAAACGCCTTCATGAGCAAATGATGGAACCCCGCTGGGTAATATCCATGGGCAGTTGTGCCAACAGTGGCGGCATGTACGATATTTATAGCGTAGTACAGGGTGTAGATAAATTTTTGCCTGTTGATGTGTATGTACCCGGCTGCCCGCCAAGGCCTGACGCATTTATGCAAGGATTGGTATTGCTCGGCGAAGCCGTAAGAAAAGAAAGACGTCCGTTGAGTTGGGTAATTGGTGAACAGGGAGTAATCAAACCTCAAATGACTTCTATGAAAGAACAAAAGAAAGTGGAAAGAAGAGAGATGGTAAATTTCAGATCCATAGATGAAGTGTAAATGATCATTTGAAAAAGAATGAAAGATTTGGTAAAAGAATAAAAGATTCACCATAGCTGAATGAAAAGAAACCTTGAAGAGATGTAACAGATGGAGCAAGAGCGAACATAGCATATTAGACATTTGAGTTGGATTGGTCACTGCCATTAACACGCAATATGCCCGATGATGATGTTATATTGAAGCAATTGCAACAACGCTTCGGCGCTGATGCCTTTCAACAGCAACAAACGGTTGATGAAATACTCAGTTTGTGGCTGCCAAAGGACAAACTCATTTCCGTAATACAGTATCTTAAATTGACTGTTGAGCAGCCCTTCCGTTTTCTTTATGATTTATGTGGCATAGATGAACGCGACAGGGCTAAGAAAGGAAGTATTCCTGCAAAAGATTTTACCATAGTCTATCACCTTTTATCTTTTGAGCGAAACAGGTTTATCCGTTTGAAAGTGGCACTGGAAGGCGAATATCCTTCCATGCCATCCATTACTTCTCTATTTAAAAATGCCAACTGGTACGAACGCGAAGTGTATGATATGTTCGGGATCCGTTTTGAAGGACATCCTCACCTGAAGCGCATTTTAATGCCGCAAACATGGAAGGGGCATCCACTGCGTAAAGAACATCCGGCCCGGGCCACTGAAATTGGTCCCTATCAGCTATTCGATGAAAAGGAAGAACTGGAGCAGGATGCCTTGCAATTTAAGCCGGAAGAATGGGGCCTGCAAACAAAAAGTGATGATGCTGATTTTATGTTTCTCAACATTGGTCCACAACATCCTGGTACGCATGGTGTGCTGCGCATTGTGCTGCAACTGGATGGCGAAGATATTGTGGATGCTGTGCCGGAGATTGGCTTTCATCATCGGGGGGCTGAAAAAATGGGGGAACGCCAAAGCTGGCACACCTACCTTCCTTATACCGATCGCATAGATTATCTCGGTGGCGTTATGAACAACCTCGCCTATTTACTGGCTGTAGAAAAACTGGCGGGTATTGAAGTACCTGACAGGGTGAAAGTAATTCGTGTGATGTTATGTGAGCTGTTCCGCATCTCCAGCCACCTGGTATGGTTTGGCACTTTTGCGCAGGATGTAGGCCAGCTCTCCCCTGTGTTTTATATGTTTACGGACCGGGAAAAAGTTTTTGATATTATTGAAGCCATTACTGGCGGCCGTATGCATCCCGGTTGGTTTCGCATTGGCGGTGTTGCCCAGGATTTGCCCAACGGCTGGGATGGCCTCGTGAGAGATTTTGTAAAATATTTCCCCAAAAAGATCCGGGAATATACCAACATGGTCATACGCAACAGCCTTTTCAAAGGCCGTACAAAAGGCATCGGCATTTACACATTGGAAGAAGCGATTGAATGG
>DATCWN010000158.1:0-4818 GCA_036566285.1 Hanamia sp. | reverse complement strand
TTTAAAAGTGGCAGATTTCCTATAAATGACGTGGGGAAGTATGTACCAAAAAGAGACCATTAGAATAAACCAGAGGCCGGAACTTATTAAAAAAGCAAACGGAGAAACCCTATTCGTAAAATAAAGCACTGCGGAAAAAATGGCAAAAATATTCACCAATATGATCATCAGTTTAATTTCCCTGCGGCTAATGAAATGAAACCGTAGAGCCTGTAACACTTTGGCTTTGTTGTAGGTAAAAAAAGAGGATGTCATACATGAGCAAATGTACGATGTGGAATGAAAGAGGAAATTAATTTATCAGGGGTAAGTTCGGAGGAAGAATAAAAACGAATATGATTTATTTATAGCGTTGTCAAGAATTTGAAATTCAACCAGAAGTGAATTCACTCGCTTTATTATTTACGCTAGGGAAAAAACTATCTGCCAACTATTGCATGCCGGAAGCAGGGGTTACATGTACCATTTTCGGGGTATAGCATTCATCAGTACTGCCATTGGTATAAAAAACTTTTACAGCAAACTTTTTATATCCGCTGCTGTCGCTATACGTTTTTGTTACCTGAAAAGCGGTGCCATTTGCAAAAATATTCTGGGTGGTATTTCCATAAATTAAACTTTTATTGGACGCGTTCGACAAATTAATTTCTCTCAGAATCCTTTCCGCCTTATATTTCAAAAGCCATCATATTAAAAGATGGCTTTTGTAATTTTAAAAATCAATTTTATTTTTTACGACAAACTATAACTCCCCGAAAAGCCTGCCAGCTCAAGACTTCTTTTTTTCAATCGCACTACATCAAGCGACTCAATAATCGGGTCAGCGGTAAGGATCAATGAAACCTCATTTTTTTTCCACCAATCACTTTCCTGCAATTTTTGGAAGTGAATAATTCCGATCAGGTAATTGATTTGATCGTTGGAATGCCATTCTTCTATGCTTTCAAAATCGTCTTTTCGTATGTGTTCCCAATCGGTAAAACCGATGTAAACTTTTACATAAAAATCGTTGGTAAGCACATTGGGCACATGATGGTACAGTTTTTTGTATTCATATTTATACTCGTATCGCAATGCGGATATATCGCTCAATACCGCAGAAGCCGTGGGCAAACTTCCCGCGCCTTTGCCGTAAAAAAATTGCTTATCGGCAAACGAGCTTTCAATGATTACGCCATTGTATTCATCTTTAATAAAAGCCAGTTGGTCTTCTTTTTTTACAAACCGGGGCAATACAAAAGCAGCTACTTTCCCGTTCTTTAATTTTTTTGCCCTCGCTACCAATTTTATAATGCTGTCTTTTTTTGTGGCCATTGCAGCGTCTTCACTATTTACGTGTTGTATGCCTGTAAAAATGAGTTCCTCTTTTTTGGGCAAAATACCGTAAGCATGCGTCAGTAAAAATGTCCACTTGTTTATGGCATCATACCCTTCCACATCCAACGAAGGATCGCTTTCTGCAAAACCCAATTGCTGCGCCTGAAGCAATGCGTTCCTGAAAGAAAGCTGTTCTTCAAACATTTTCGTAAGAATAAAATTGGTGGAGCCATTTACTACTGCGCTGATGGAATGCAAAAGGTCATTATCATAATATTCCTCGAGGTTGCGGATTACAGGAATGGATGCGCAGCACGCAGCTTCATAAAGAAAGGATAAGCCGGTTTGTTGTTGCAGTTCCAGCAGTTCAGGCAAATGCTCAGCGATCATTTTTTTATTTGCACTCACCACCGATTTGCCGTTGAGCAAAGCAGTGCGCACAATATCATAAGCTGCATCCGCATCATTTATCAATTCCACAATAACGTTTATTGATGAATCATTCAGCAATATTTCTTTTTCATCTGTAAATAATTCAGCAGGCGCATTGCGTTTTTTATCGTTGTTTTTTATACACACTTTTTTTATGGAAGCATTCAATGAGGGTGTTTGATGAAGTACTTTGTAAAGCCCTTCACCTACTACTCCAAATCCAAAAACCCCCAACACTAACTTCTTATGATTTTGCATTTTACTTTTTATTGATTGGATATTATTAATAAGCCTTTCTCTTTTTATTTAAAAAACCGGGAAGATTTTAGCACGCAAATTTATAAATAAAAGCGCATCAAAAATTTTCCCGGTTTCCATACAAATGGATACTATTTTTTTTAGACCAAATGCGCTTTGGTAGTAGTCTTTTGTGCACTTACTTTTTGCAAAGCATTATGTAGGTCTTCTATTAAATCTTTTACGTCCTCAATACCTACTGATAAACGAACAAGCCCGTCACTAACTCCGGAAGCTTTTCTGATAGCATCGGGAATTGATTTGTGAGTCATAGTTGCCGGATGGCAAAGCAAACTTTTTACACCTCCTAAACTTTCTGCAAGTCTAAAATAGCGGGTGTTGGTAACAAAAGTTTTAGCCGCTTCTATGGTGTCTTCTTTTAATGAAAAGGAGACAACGCCGCCAAATCCTGATGATTGTTTTTTAGCAATTTCATGATTGAAATGAGAAGGAAGGCCGGGATAAAATACTTTGTCCACTTCAGGCTGTTCTTCCAAAAATTCGGCAACTGCCTGCGCATTGGCACAATGTTGTTTTACTCTTAAATGTAAAGTTTCGATACCGCGTATGACCAGCCAGCTATCGAAGGGAGCTAGTATGGCGCCGCTTGCATTTTGAATGAATTTTATTTTTGCCCCTAATTCTTCATCCTTTGTTATCACCACGCCTGCTATCAAATCACTATGGCCGCCAAGGTATTTTGTGGCGCTATGAACTACGATGTCTGCACCCAGGTTTAAAGGCTGTTGCAAAGCGGGTGAAGCAAAAGTATTGTCCACACAAAAGAGACAATTATTCGCTTTGGCAACTTCTGCAATAGAAGCAATATCCGAGATTTTGAGTGTAGGATTGGTGGGAGTTTCTACCCAAACCAATTTTGTTTTTGAAGTAAAAGCATCTACCACATTTTCAATTTTTGAAGTATCAACGTAGTTTACTTTAATCCCAAATTTTTCATAGATGTGTGTAAAGAGACGGAAAGCGCCACCATAAATATCATCCACTGCAAGTATTTCATCACCAGCCGATAATAATTTTACCACGGCATCTATAGCTGCAAGTCCGCTACTGAAGGCCACTCCGATGGTTCCGTTCTCGAGCTTTGCCACCAAACTTTCCAGGGTGGCGCGGGTAGGATTTCCTGTGCGTGAATAATCGTATCCTTTATTTTCTCCCGGCGCGTCCTGCACAAATGTGGAGGTTTGATAAATAGGAACTGAAATGGCGCCCGTTAAAGGATCAGAAGGAATGCTGTGAATGATCTGTGTTGCTGTACTCATTTTTTTTGATTTTATAATTTTAAAAGAATTTGATTTTAATAATCCTTCATAAAACATTTATCAAAAAAAACAGCAGAATAAAATCTTTATCAGATTAGTTTTTCAGCCGCATGCGGGCATAAAAAAACTCACCTGACAGATCAGATGAGTTAATATATTACATTGGCAAAGCCAATTGATATCCATTAAAACTTGAACCTGTCTTATCTGTCCCGACTGTTGTCGGGATGGAGTTAGCACCTTTTAATGCTCATGAAACATTTTAGGTTGCTAAGGCGTCGTTGGGCCATTACCCTCTGCCTTTCTTGATAAGTGAATCACAAAGAACTGGCGCAAAGGTGTATTGGAAAATTGAAATTGCAAAATTTTTTTTAAAATTTTTTAAAATGAGCGAACAGTTAATGAAAAAGCCACCCTTTTAAAGATGGCTCTTTCTATACCTCAAAGAAAAAAAATGTTTAACTGCAACCCATGCTGTTTCCACAATTCAAACATTTGTAGCAGGTACCGCTGCGAATGGTAATGTGCCCGCAAACATTACAGGCCGGCGCATCGCTTTGCATATTTTTTGCGGCGGCATTTACTGCGTCCTGGCTATGGTCAGTTTTCTTTGCGTATTCGGCCCTGTATGGTTTCGTCTGCGCCTTACCGTTAGGAGCACCTACCACACGCACTTCACTGAGTTCAGGAACGCGATTGCCAATGGTGGGTGTGTTTTCATCCCAGGGTTTATCACCCATATTTTCTACTTCCGGTTTATCCAAAACATGAACCAAATCATTTCTTCCCAGATATTCATACGCCAAAGAACGGAACATGAAATCAATAATGGAAGTGGCGGATTTAATATTCGGGTGCTCCACCATTCCTGAAGGCTCAAAGCGGGTAAAAACAAATTTTTCTACAAACTCTTCCAGGGGCACTCCATACTGAAGCCCGATGGAAATGGCAATCGCAAAACAGTTGAGCATGCTACGCATGGTAGCACCTTCTTTGGCCATGTCAATAAATATTTCGCCTAAAGTGCCATCACTATATTCACCGGTTCTTACGAATATTGTCTGACCATTTATTTTTGCTTTTTGAGTAAATCCTCTTCGTTTTGCCGGTAAGGTTCTGCGCTCCACAATCATTGCCAACTGGCGTTTTAATACAGTGTCCGCGCTATTTTGAACTCTTTTATTTACTTCTTCCAAAAGGTCATTTACCGTAAGCTGGCCCATGTCAACGAGTGCTGCTTCGTGCTTTTCGCTTTCAGTTTCTTCTACCTCAACATCTTTCTTTTTCTTATCGCTTTTATTGCTTAACGGTTGCGATAATTTGGAACCATCACGGTAAAGCGCACACGCTTTTAATCCCAATTGCCAGCTTAATAAATAGGCATCCGAAATTTCTTCAATGGTGCCTTCATTAGGGAGATTAATAGTTTTGGAAATAGCGCCGCTGATGAAAGGCTGTACGGAAGCCATCATACGAATGTGACCGCTATGGT
>DATCWN010000056.1:0-2956 GCA_036566285.1 Hanamia sp. | reverse complement strand
ATATCCTGCTGTAGAAGATCTGATAGAAAAAGCAAAAAAAAGAATTCCCCGGTTTGCTTTTGAATATCTTGATGGCGGTTGCAATGAAGAAATCAACCTTTATAAAAACACGGCTGAAATTCGCGAAATAGAACTCATTCCACAATACCTGAAAAAGCATGAAGGAACAGATATGAAGACGGAACTATTTGGTCATGTGTATGATGCGCCGTTTGGGATAGCTCCTGTGGGTTTGCAAGGTCTTATCTGGCCCAACTCTCCTGAAATATTGGCCAGGGCTGCGTTTGAGCATAATATTCCATTTACATTAAGTACCGTAAGCACAAGTACTATTGAACGCATCGGCGAACTT
Organism: Hanamia sp.; assembly: GCA_036566285.1. Taxonomy (GTDB): domain Bacteria; phylum Bacteroidota; class Bacteroidia; order Chitinophagales; family Chitinophagaceae; genus Ginsengibacter. The sequence continues at coordinate 2,604 of DATCWN010000056.1, read as the reverse complement.
ACTGAAGGGAGAGCGTGGTTTCAATTGTACCATCCTGCTGAAAATACTTTGAGAGACCAGATCATAAAACGGGCGGCAGAGCATTGCCCGGTACTCGTAATTCTGAGTGATGTACCGACCTTCGGTTATCGCCCCAAAGAAATAAAAAATGGTTTGGCCATGCCTCCGAGAATGACACTTAACAATATACTCCAGATAATGGGGAAGCCCAATTGGGCGCTCAGAACCCTTATTCACGGCCAGCCTTCCTTCCAGGTATTAAAACCTTATATGCCAAAAGGTATGAACATGCATCATCTTGGATTGTTTATGAACAAAACTTTTAACGGCAGATTGAATGAAGAAAAAGTATCCGCCATTCGCGATATGTGGAAAGGGAAACTGGTTTTAAAAGGAATTGTAAATGAGATAGACGTTGAGAAATCCATTCAACTCGGCATAGATGGCATCATCGTTTCCAATCATGGAGGCAGGCAATTGGATGCGGGCCAGTCAACGATTCATTCATTAAAAGGAATTATAGAAAAGTACCACGATAAAATAAAAATAATGATGGATAGCGGTTTGCGTTCCGGCCCTGACATAGCAAGGACGCTGGCTGCGGGAGCTGAATTTACTTTTTTGGGAAGAACGTTTATGTATGGCGTAGCAGCCCTGGGCGCCGAAGGCGCCAATCACACTATCACTATTTTGAAAAGACAATTGCAACAAGTGATGGATCAGATCTGTTGCGAGAAGGTGAAAGATTTTCCGGATTATCTCATTTAATTATTTTTTTTCGTGTATTGATATAGGAAAGTATTACAGGCATTTTCAGAATCAATAATAATTAAGGTTCTTATTTTTTTTTGAATTAGAAAATGGTACTTATTTATTTAATTCCAAAATATCCGAACATGAAAAAAATTACACTCTTCTTTGTTTTCCAGTTCATAGCGTTACTTACTTTTTCGCAGGTAATGGTTACCAATTTATTGTGTGAGAATCTCTCAAACCCTGTGGGGTTGGACAACAGACAGCCTCGCTTTAGCTGGCAATTGGTGAGTAACAAAAGAAATGTGATGCAGAAGGCTTATGAAATCAATGTTTTTTCAGGAAAAAAATTGATATGGAAAAGTGGCAAAGTTTTGTCAGACCAGTCGGTACAAATTCCATTTTCAGGGAGTGAACTACAATCTGGAAATAGGTATCAATGGCGCGTAAGGGTTTGGGAAAACGATAACAAGCCTTCTGCATGGAGTTCTCCTGCCCATTTTCAAATGGCCTTATTAAACAAGTCTGACTGGAAAGCCAAATGGATTACTCCGGCGTTTACTGAGGATTCTGTGAACAGGCCGGCAATCCTTTTCAGGAAAGAATTTTCTGCTCCTAAGAAAGTATTATCCGCCACTGCTTATATCACTTCTCATGGCATGTACGAAGCTCAGATAAATGGTAAACGAGTGGGAGATTCTTATCTTTCTCCCGGCTGGACGAGCTACAATAAAAGATTGCAATACCAGGTTTATGATGTTACACAACTTTTGAATACCGGTAAAAATGCGTTGGCGGTTACCCTTGGAAACGGCTGGTACAGGGGCTTCCTGGCATGGGGTGATAATAAAAATATTTATGGAAAAGATGTTTCTTTATTGTTCCAGCTTTCAATAAAATATACCGATGGCAGCCATGAAGATGTTGTATCCGATGGAAGCTGGAAATCATCCACCGGTTCTATTGTCTTCAGTGAGATTTATGATGGAGAAACCATTGATGCAAGAAAGGAAAAATCCGGCTGGGACAAACCCGGTTACAATGATAAAAACTGGAGCGGCGTAGTAGTTGAAAATTATTCTTTTGATAACCTGCTGGCAACTTACAATGAACCTATAAAAAAGCATGAAACTTTTATTCCCCTTAAAATATTTACTACACCGAAGGGGGAGAAGGTAATAGATTTCGGACAAAATTTAGTGGGTTGGGTTGTGGTTAAAATAAAAGGAAATGCCGGGGATAAAGTTGTCATTCGCCATGCGGAAGTTTTGGATAAAGAAGGGAATTTTTATACAGATAATTTGCGGGCTGCAAAAGCCACTTCCACCTATTTCTTAAAAGGAGGCGGAGAAGAAATTTTTGAACCTCATTTTACTTTTTATGGTTTTCGCTATATAAAAATAGAAGGGTATCCCGGAGAAATAAATCCGGATAATTTTACTGCCGTGGCTTTGTATTCCGATATGAAACCTACGGGTACTTTTACGAGTTCCAACCAGCTTATCAATCAATTGCAGCACAATATTCAATGGGGGCAGAAAGGGAATTTCCTGGATGTGCCTACCGATTGTCCGCAGCGCGATGAGCGGCTGGGCTGGACAGGTGATGCACAGGCATTTTCAAGAACAGCAGCATTTAATTTCGGAGTCAACAACTTTTTTTCAAAATGGCTTAAAGATGTGGCTGCAGACCAGTTGCCAAATGGTAGCGTGCCTTTTGTAATTCCAAATGTTTTAGGAGCCGGCTCTGCAGGATCTACCGGGTGGGCTGATGTCGCTACGATAGTTCCCTGGAATATGTACCTCGCTTATGGGGATAAACAAATCCTTGAATCGCAATACAGCAGTATGA
>DATCWN010000387.1:0-4730 GCA_036566285.1 Hanamia sp. | reverse complement strand
GCGCAAAAGTAATACTATCCTTATTTAAATGAGCCTTTTTGTAGTTGGAAATAATTTCTTAATGAAGAAATCAACGCTTTTGAAAAAGTATCTAAGGAAAAATTGCTTCATGCGCGTTTCTTCATTTATTAATATAAACTTAATGTAGCCTTAAACTTCCCGTAAGGTTAATCTATTAATTTTGCATTCGAAATTTATGAAAAAAATACAATTAAACAAGAAGAGCCTTTTATTATGTCTATCGGTTTTTCTATCGCTGGCGTCATTGCCTGTAAAAGCCCAGCAGGATACTACCAAAACAAAAGAGGAATTTAAACCTTCCGGAAAACTTTGGGGATATGCTTTTGGAGATTATGCTTACAAGCTTCATGCAGATTCTACATTAAGAGGGAGTGTTCAATATTCCAAACTTGCTAAAGATTATAATTCATTCAACTTTCGCCGGGTTTATTTGGGGTATGATTATTATTTCTCTCCAAATATTTCTTCTCAGTTGTTGCTGGCACATGAATCAACTTTTGAAGCCAATCCGGATAACCCTGATGTTGTAACTAATGGTAACAGGTCAGTGTATATCAAAGCAATGAACATTCGTTTTAAGAATATTATTCCTAGAGCAACTATTGTCGCAGGCCAACAATCCACCCCTACTTATTCTACTTTAAGCGAATCATTCTGGGGATACCGTTCTATCGAGAAAACGATTGCCGATATGAGAGGCATTTCAAGTTCGACTGATTTAGGGGTTGGGATTTTTGGTAAAATTGGCAAAGAAGAAAATGTGGGTTATGATGTTTTAATTGGCAACAGCAATGGAGCCAAATTGGAGAATAATAATTTCAAGAAAATTTACACTTCTCTCTATGCCTATTTCCTTGATAAAAAATTAGTGATACAGGGAAACTTTGAGCACGACAGAAAAGCCTTGCATCCTTTAAGTAAAGAGATAACGACGTTTAAAGCATTCGCAGCCTATAAAACTTCCAAAACCACTATCGGCGCAGAAGCTTTTAAACAATTACAAACCAATAATGCGTCTTATCTACAGGGAGTTCCGCCAACCGCAGATACTATTTATACGGATGTTGCATCTTCCGGGATATCGCTTTACCTGACCCATGAATTAACTAAGGACAAATTAAATCTCTTCGCCCGTTTCGATGTATATAACCCGGATACTAAATTCATTAACGATAATAAATACGTAAATGGATATAACAATGCGAAGGAATCATTTGCGACAATCGGCCTTGATTTTTCTCCGTATAAAAACATTCACATCATGCCTAACTTATGGTACAATCAATATCATAGTAAATTAAAGGGCACTTCAGGTTCTTTAAAAAATGATTATGATCTGGTAGCAAGAATAACCTTGTATTTCTTATTCAATAAATAACATAATTACCCACTTACCGACTGGCCACAAATTGAAAACTAAAAAATTAAAAATTATGAAGTTCCCAATATTTATTTTGTCATTAGCCATTACCATTGGTCTAATGTCATGTAACGGAAACGATAATCAAAAATCAGGCAGCACTGTTGCTAATAAAAATGAAATTTTAGGCGCCGGCGCTACTTTCCCTTATCCTTTCTATTCGAAAGTTTTTGATGTATATAATAAAGAGAAAGGGATTAAAGTGAATTACCAATCTATTGGTTCCGGCGGCGGTATCAAACAATTGCAAAACAAAACCGTTGACTTTGGCGCTTCTGATGCTCCGATGAGCGATGAAGAATTGAGTAAATCTCCTGCTGCTATCGTTCATATTCCTACTTCTTTGGGTGCAGTAATTATCACATACAACTTACCCAATAGCCCAACCCTAAAATTTACACCAGAAGTATTAGCTGATATTTTTTTAGGGAAAATAACTAAGTGGAACGATAATAATATCACGGCGATTAATCCTGGAGTTCAGTTACCGGATTTGGCCATCTCTGTTGTGCATCGCTCTGATGGCAGCGGTACTACTTATATTTTCTCTGATTATTTATCTAAAGTAAATACTACCTGGAATACAAAACCCGGGAAAGGAAAATCTTTAAACTGGCCGGTAGGCCTGGGTGCTAAAGGAAATGAAGGTGTAAGTGGTTTGGTAAAACAAACACCCGGAAGTATTGGTTATGTAGAATTGGTGTATGCCTTACAAAATAAAATGCCCGCTGCTATGTTGAAAAACAAAGCCGGAAATTTTGTAGCCGCCAGTTTAGAATCCAGCAGTGCCGCAGCGGCGATTGATTTACCCGCTGATATGAGGGTTTCATTAACCAATACTGATGCTGCGGAAGGTTACCCTATTTGTAGTTTCACTTACTTATTAGTGTATAAAAATCAATCGTACGATAATAAAACTGAAGCGGCCGCAAAAGCAACCATCGGCCTGGTGAATTATGTAATTCATGAGGGACAGAAGTATGCATCATCTTTAGGATATGCACCGCTACCCGAGCCCGCAGTTAAAAAGGCGGAGGAGATTTTGAAATCTGTTACGTACAATGATAAACCATTGCAGTAAACAACGCTGAATACACTTAACTTTAAATAGGTTTAAATAGGGTGAATTCTTTTGGGAAGATGCTTCACCCTATTTTTTATAATAATTAAATCATTAGAAAAAGAATGATTGCGGCAATTAGCTATAAAGCAAAAGGAATTAATTTAAAGGAAAAAGCGTTTAAGAAAACGCTTCTGCTTTCTGCCATTATTGTAGTGGTAATTTTAATTGCCATATTCTTTACACTTCTTATTAATTCACTCCCGTCCATCAAGGCATTTGGGGCTAATTTTTTTTTAGATAAAACCTGGGACCCGGTTGCAGATGAATATGGGGCATTACCTTTTTTGGTAGGAACCCTTTTAACTTCTTTCTTAGCGCTTATCATTTCAACACCTTTTTCGATTGCCGTAGCTATTTTTCTGGGTGAATATTATAAAAAAGGGATTGTTGCAGAAACATTTAAAAATCTTATTGACCTGCTTGCAGGTATTCCTTCTGTAATTTATGGTTTCTGGGGATTGTTTGTTTTAGTTCCTATTGTTCGTGTGATTGAAACGAAGTTGAATGTTCCTCCTTATGGTGTGGGTATTTTTACTTCCTCTGTAATACTTGCTATTATGATATTGCCGTTTTCTGTATCGCTTTCCAGGCAGGTAATTTCTATGGTTCCGAAGGAATTGAAAGAGGCCGCTTATTCTCTGGGAGCTACGAGATTTGAAGTCATTACAAAAATCATAATCCCTTATACAAGATCGGGTTTATTCGCCGGGCTTTTATTAGCCCTGGGAAGGGCTTTGGGAGAAACGATGGCGGTTACCATGCTTATAGGAAATACGCATATTATCCCCACAGGAATTTTTAGCCCGGGTAATACCATGGCGAGTGTGATTGCCAATGAATTTTCCGAAGCTACCGGAGAGCTATATACTTCGGCTTTAATTGAAATGGGATTATTCTTATTCGTGGTGGCTACTATAATAAATATTTTGGGTAAACAGATTATTAAACGCTTTACTCTTTAGTGATTCTGGAAAAAGAATAAAATTTAAATGGAAATGATTGCAGAGAAGGAATTAATAATGCACAAAAACAACTTGCGAAACCATTTGATTGAAAAACAAATTGGGCGCAGGAATACTAAAAATAAAGTGTTCAAAGGAGTTATTATTGCAGGTACTGTTATTTCTACTTTGCCTTTGCTGTTGATATTGTTTTATATTTTCAGACAAGGAATATCCGCTATCAGCTGGAATTTTTTAACCAATTTACCCAGCCCTGTAGGTGAAAGCGGCGGCGGGGTTGCGAATGCCCTGGTAGGAAGTATCCTGATATTGCTGGTTTCCTGCATTATTGCTATACCAGTTGGAATCATTATCGGAATTTATCTGAGCGAAGAGACAAAATCAAAGTTGGCCTATTATTGCCGGCTGGCGGTTGACGTTTTACAAGGCATTCCTTCCATTGTAATTGGAATCATTATTTACGAATGGGTAGTAAGGCCAATGGGTGGCTTTTCCGCATTTTCCGGTAGCATGGCGCTGGCCTTGATGATGCTTCCATCTATTATTAAATCTACGGAAGAAACCCTTAAGCTTTTGCCGGAATCATTAAAAGAAGCTTCTTTGGCGCTGGGTGTCCCTTATTATAAAACCATTTTGAAAGTAGTGGTACCCACTGGTATCAGTGGCATTATCACCGGAGTTATTCTAAGTATTTCAAGGGTAATTGGAGAAACCGCGCCATTATTATTTACCGCTTTTGGCAGCCCTTTTATGAATACCGATATCTTTAAACCGATGAGTAGTTTGCCATTGATTATTTTTAATTATGCAACCAGCCCTTACAGCGACTGGCACCAGTTGGCCTGGGGAGCTTCGATGTTATTAATATTAATGGTTTTGTTTTTAAATATTATTGCTAAAATAGTTCAACGTAAATGGAAAGTGCAATTCTAAAAGCGACCGATTTTAATGCGTTTTTTGGGAAAAGTCATGTTTTAAAAAACATCAACCTCGAGATACAAAAAAATTATGTCTGGTCTATAATGGGTCCTTCAGGGTGTGGCAAGACGACGTTTATCCGCTGCGTCAACCGTATGCATGAACTAACTCCGGACGCGTCTGTGGAAGGTTCTTTGCAACTAAAAGGGCAGGAGGTATATGCGATGAACCCTGTAATATTAAGAAGAAAAGTCGGCATGGTATTTCAGCGGCCGAATCCTTTTCC